>CAJNDG010000004.1:0-111857 GCA_905221465.1 bacterium
CGAACACAGCAGTTAAGCCCTAGAACGCCGGAAGTAGTTGGGGGTTGCCCCCTGTGAGATATGGAAGTCGCTTAGCTTTTATCCGCCATAGCTCAGTTGGTAGTAGCGCATGACTGTTAATCATGATGTCGTAGGTTCGAGTCCTACTGGCGGAGTATAAATCGAAACGTTCAACTGAGCGTTTTTTTATTTATAAATATAGTGGACTGTTGAAATTTCAAATTTTAATTTTTAAATCTGTAATTACCTCTTTATTTTATTTATAGTTCGTTTAGCTTTAAATTCTTCTTTTATAGGATTTGAAGCTTTTTTAGTTCCTTTTTTTGTTAGACTAGTGTTACTAATAAGAAAGGGAATTTTTATATGCTTCAGAAATTTTATGATCGAGCATTTGTCTTTTTGAAACTAGTTGAACAAGAATATGCCTCTTTAGGCCAGAGTTGTTCAGAGTGGGAATCACTTCATCTTCGTTTTTTACTATATTACTTAATCCGATTTAAAATTAAAAGTGATAGGGACTTTTCTCTATATCACTTTAGAACAGCTTATCGTCTATATCTAGAGAAATTACTGCAAGGCGGTACAACTCTTATCCAATAGGAAGCATCTATATCATAATTACGAACGATAGTTGTAGTTAGTTTTTAAAAAATATAGAATTAGCTTATAATCAAAGGCTTCGGTATTCGGAAATGAAAGAATTTCCAAATCTTTTCTACTGTTTCTTCTTGATAAAATAGTGTTTTTTTCTTATAATAAATTGTAAGATATAATTGCGGGTGAAATTCCTGCCATGTATATGAGAAAGGACGAGCTGCTAGTAGCTCAGACGAATTTTATTATGACTTCAGTTGTTGTTGTAGGTACCCAGTGGGGTGATGAAGGTAAAGGGAAAATTACAGATTTTCTTTCAGCTAATGCAGAGGTAATTGCTCGTTATCAAGGTGGTGATAATGCTGGTCACACGATTGTGATTGATGGTAAGAAATTTAAGTTGCACTTGATTCCATCTGGAATTTTCTTTCCTGAAAAAATCTCTGTTATTGGTAATGGGATGGTCGTGAACCCAAAATCCCTTGTGAAAGAGTTGAGTTATCTTCATGAGGAAGGTGTGACAACTGATAACTTGCGTATTTCTGATCGTGCGCATGTTATTTTGCCTTATCACATTGAGTTGGATCGCTTGCAGGAAGAAGCTAAGGGTGACAATAAGATTGGTACTACAATCAAGGGAATCGGTCCAGCATATATGGACAAGGCTGCTCGTGTTGGAATTCGTATTGCGGATCTTTTGGATAAGGATATTTTCCGTGAACGTTTGGAACGCAATCTTGCGGAAAAGAATCGTTTGTTTGAAAAATTATATGATAGTACCCCTATTTCAGTTGACGATATTTTTGAAGAATACTATGAGTATGGTCAACAAATTAAGCAGTATGTGACAGATACATCCGTTATCTTGAATGATGCGCTTGATAATGGCAAACGTGTGCTGTTTGAAGGTGCGCAAGGTGTTATGCTAGATATCGACCAAGGTACGTATCCATTTGTTACGTCGTCAAACCCTGTCGCTGGTGGTGTGACAATTGGGTCTGGTGTTGGCCCAAGTAAGATTGACAAGGTTGTAGGTGTCTGTAAAGCCTACACAAGTCGTGTAGGAGACGGACCTTTCCCAACTGAATTATTTGATGAAGTGGGAGATCGCATTCGTGAAGTAGGTCATGAATATGGTACAACAACTGGTCGTCCACGTCGTGTGGGTTGGTTTGATTCAGTTGTGATGCGCCATAGTCGCCGTGTATCTGGGATTACCAATCTTTCATTGAATTCTATCGATGTTTTGAGTGGTTTGGATACTGTGAAAATCTGTGTGGCCTATGATCTTGATGGTCAACGTATTGATTACTATCCTGCTAGTCTTGAGCAGTTGAAACGCTGCAAGCCTATCTACGAGGAATTGCCAGGTTGGTCAGAAGACATCACTGGAGTCCGTAATTTGGAAGACCTTCCTGAGAATGCACGTAACTATGTTCGTCGTGTAAGCGAGTTGGTTGGTGTTCGTATCTCAACTTTCTCAGTAGGACCTGGTCGTGAACAAACTAATATTTTAGAAAGTGTTTGGTCATAGGAGATTTTTAAGATTAGTTTAAGACAGGTTGGGTATACTATAGACAGTTACAAGAAGACCTCCTAACTTGTTGTAACAAATATCCTAAACTTTTCTTTTTCATAATAATCTCCCTATTAAGTCACCGCATTCGGTGGCTTTTTTTGTGTTGAGAATCATGATATAATAATAAAATCGACAAGTAGGAAAAGAGAAGAACGATGAATTATACAGTTGAAGAAAAAGAAGCCTTTATGAGAGAGGCTTTGAGAGAGGCTGAGATTGCCTTAGAACACGATGAAATTCCAATTGGTTGTGTGATTGTCAAGGATGGAGAAATCATTGGTAGGGGGCATAATGCGCGCGAGGAGTTGCAACGGGCGGTCATGCATGCAGAAATCATGGCTATAGAGAATGCGAATGTGAGTGAAGAGAGTTGGCGACTGCTCGATTGTACGCTTTTTGTGACCATTGAGCCTTGTGTCATGTGTAGTGGTGCGATTGGGCTTGCCCGTATTCCAAACGTAGTTTACGGGGCTAAAAACCAGAAATTTGGTGCAGCTGGAAGTCTGTACGATATTTTGACAGATGAGCGTCTCAATCATCGTGTAGAGGTTGAAACGGGAGTTTTGGAGAGTGAGTGTGCAGCGATTATGCAAGACTTTTTCCGAAATCGACGGAAAAAATAATTTCTCTTTAAAAATAGAGGAGAATGTGGTATAATAACTAGTGGAGCAACAGTTCTGCGTGAAGCGGGTCAGGGGAGGAATCCAGCAGCCCTAAGCGATGTGAATTGTGTGCTCTTTTTTCGTGCTTTTTTCGAATAAATAAGATAAAATAGCCTAGAATAAAAGATTAAAAAGAGGAATAATATGAAAATTCGTGGTTTTGAATTAGTTTCTAGTTTTACAGATGAAACTTTGTTACCTAAACGTGAGACAGCACATGCAGCTGGCTACGACTTAAAGGTTGCGGTGCGTACGGTTATCGCCCCAGGAGAGATTGTTCTCGTCCCAACGGGTGTTAAGGCTTATATGCAGCCGACTGAAGTGCTCTATCTTTATGACCGTTCATCAAATCCTCGTAAGAAAGGTCTGGTCTTGATCAACTCTGTTGGCGTTATTGATGGAGACTATTATGGTAATCCGGGAAATGAAGGCCATATCTTTGCTCAGATGAAAAATATTACCGATCAGGAAGTTGTTCTTGAAGTTGGAGAACGTGTGGTCCAGGCTGTCTTTGCACCATTTTTGATTGCAGATGGAGATGAGGCAGACGGCGTGCGAACTGGTGGATTTGGATCGACTGGGCACTAAGATGAAGATTATTTTTGTACGTCACGGGGAGCCAGATTATCGTGTGTTAGAGGAGCATGCTTATTCCGGATTTGGAATGGATCTAGCTCCCTTATCTGAGAAGGGAAGGAAACAGGCTCAGGATCTTTGCCAAAATCCCTTGTTCCAATCAGCTGATCTGCTAGTAGCTTCTTCAGTGACACGAGCTTTAGAAACGGCTTCTTATCTTGCTAGTGCTATTGGATTTCCTTTGAGAGTGGAGCCATTATTGCATGAATGGCAAGTCTATGAAAGTGGCGTAGAGAATTTTGAAAAAGCTCGTACTCTGTTTCTAGAAAATAATGGCTCCTTACCTCCTAATAGTCCTATTCAATATGAGACAGCTGAGGAAGTGAGGTCTCGGTTTCTAAAATCTATGCGCAAGTATCGAGACTATCAGTCAGTCGTTGTTGTCACTCATCGAATGCTCATGCGCCAATTTGTACCAGACGAGAAGATTGATTTTTGCCAAGTGATTGAGTGTGAGATAGAGATATAGAAAGAAGTACAATGAAATGAGCTATAAGGATTTTCAGTCTTTTACTCCAGAAAATTGTCAAGGGTATAAGAAAGTCTATAATATCAGTATTGGAGGATTTCTTTACTTAGCTTTTCTTCCGGAAGCCTATTATAAAATTCTTTGTATTTCTTCAGAATATATGTCAATAATTGACTGTGAAAATGATCAGGTAACTCCTGTAGATGGGGATTATGATGAGACGGAATTAGTAGCCATGTATGAGGGCTGTGATTCTCCCATTTCTATTGCGGGACAATATGGTGGAAGTCTCCCTTTGGACAATGGGGAAGATATGCGAGTGACAATGGAAAAAGATCAATCTGGGAAGTATCCGATTTTAACCATTTTTTGGGAAAAGGATAAAGAAACTAGGGTACAAATTTATAAAGGTTATTTACCGTATATTTTTGGTTTTAGTCCGGATGGAGAGTATTATGCTTATGCAGATGATGGCGGATTGACTGTTTTAAAGAAAGATAGTTGATAGCGTGAAAAAAAGAAATTTTAAAATGAGAGGATTAGAATCATCGCAAAGAAAAAAGCGACATTTGTATGTCAAAATTGTGGGTATAATTCCCCTAAATATCTGGGACGTTGTCCTAACTGTGGGTCTTGGTCTTCTTTTGTAGAAGAGGTTGAGGTTGCCGAGGTCAAGAATGCACGAGTGTCCTTGACAGGTGAAAAAACCAAGCCCATGAAACTGGCTGAGGTTACTTCCATCAATGTCAATCGAACCAAGACGGAGATGGAGGAATTCAACCGTGTGCTTGGAGGCGGAGTGGTACCAGGAAGTCTCGTCCTCATCGGTGGGGATCCTGGGATTGGGAAATCAACCCTTCTCCTACAAGTTTCAACTCAGCTGTCCCAAGTAGGGACTGTTCTCTATGTCAGTGGGGAGGAGTCTGCCCAACAGATTAAGTTACGAGCAGAGCGCTTGGGGGATATTGATAGTGAGTTTTATCTCTACGCAGAGACCAATATGCAGAGTGTTCGCGCAGAAGTAGAAAAAATTCAGCCAGACTTCCTCATTATTGACTCCATCCAGACCATTATGTCTCCTGAGATTTCAGGGGTGCAAGGGTCTGTGTCTCAGGTGCGTGAGGTGACCGCTGAGCTTATGCAGCTGGCTAAGACCAATAACATTGCCATCTTTATCGTAGGGCATGTGACCAAGGAAGGGACCTTGGCTGGTCCGCGTATGCTGGAGCATATGGTAGATACAGTGCTTTACTTTGAAGGGGAACGTCACCATACCTTTCGTATCTTGAGAGCAGTCAAAAACCGTTTTGGTTCCACTAATGAGATTGGCATCTTTGAGATGCAGTCGGGCGGATTGGTTGAGGTCCTCAATCCGAGTCAAGTTTTCCTAGAGGAGCGTTTGGATGGGGCTACTGGCTCGTCAATCGTTGTGACCATGGAAGGGACCCGTCCGATTTTGGCGGAGGTTCAAGCCTTGGTGACACCGACCATGTTTGGAAATGCCAAGCGTACGACGACAGGGCTTGACTTCAATCGTGCCAGTTTGATTATGGCTGTTTTGGAAAAACGAGCAGGGCTTCTCTTGCAAAACCAGGATGCCTATCTCAAATCTGCTGGTGGTGTCAAATTGGATGAGCCTGCCATTGACTTAGCCGTTGCAGTGGCTATTGCCTCTAGTTACAAGGACAAGCCTACCAATCCTCAGGAATGTTTTGTGGGTGAACTGGGCTTGACTGGAGAAATTCGGCGCGTGAATCGTATCGAACAACGCATCAATGAAGCGGCAAAACTGGGCTTTACCAAGATTTATGTACCCAAGAATTCCTTGACAGGAATCACTCCACCCAAGGAAATTGAAGTCATTGGTGTGACAACGATTCAAGAAGTTTTGAAAAAGGTCTTTGCATAATCCGTGACAAATCCTCTTAAAAATGATAAGATAGGAGAAATATTTGATTATCAAATTTTTGAGGAGGGAATCGTGTCGTATTTTGAACAGTTTATGCAAGCCAATCAGGCTTATGTTGCCCTACATGGGCAGTTAAATCTGCCACTTAAACCCAAAACCAGAGTAGCTATCGTGACCTGTATGGACTCACGTCTACACGTTGCGCAAGCTCTTGGTTTAGCCCTTGGGGATGCTCATATCTTGCGGAATGCGGGTGGTCGAGTAACTGAGGACATGATTCGTTCACTGGTGATTTCCCAGCAACAAATGGGGACAAGAGAAATCGTGGTGCTTCATCATACAGACTGTGGAGCTCAAACCTTTGAAAATGAAAGTTTTCATGAACATTTGAAACACGAGCTCGGAGTTGATGTGTCTGGTCAAGACTTTTTACCATTTCAGGATGTTGAAGAGAGTGTGAGAGAGGATATGCAATTGCTTCGAGAATCTCCACTGATTCCTGATGATGTGGTTATTTCAGGTGCTGTCTATGATGTGGATACAGGAAGTATGAGAGAAGTATACTAACTTTGTCTCGAAAAAATCTCATCCTAGCATAAAATCGATTGTTAAAATGTAGGATTTTTAGTTTTAATATAGCTAATATAAAATAGTATAAAACAAGGGTATAAATGTTTACTCTTGTTTTATTTTTGATTGAAAAATAAAGGAAAAAGCGCTACAATGGTAGATGGAAAATGTTGTGTAAAAACAAGTGATACATAAATACCGGAGGAAATCATGTCTTTTTCTGATTTAAAGCTGTTTGCCCTTTCTTCTAATAGAGAATTGGCAGAGCGTGTGGCGCAAGAAATTGGGATAGAGTTGGGGAAATCGACTGTTCGCCAATTTTCAGATGGGGAGATTCAGGTTAACATTGAAGAATCAATCCGTGGAAAACACGTCTTTATCCTACAATCAACGAGTTCACCTGTAAATGATAATTTACTTGAAATTTTAATTATGGTGGATGCATTGAAGCGTGCTAGTGCAGAATCTGTCAATGTTGTTATGCCCTACTATGGCTATGCACGTCAGGATAGAAAAGCGCGCGCGCGTGAGCCAATCACAGCAAAACTCGTTGCAAACATGCTAGAAGTTGCTGGGGTAGATCGTTTGTTGACGATTGATTTGCACGCTGCACAGATTCAGGGGTTCTTTGATATTCCTGTAGATCACTTGATGGGTGCCCCATTGATTGCGGACTATTTTGAACGTCGTGGCATGGTCGGCTCTGACTACGTGGTTGTCAGTCCAGACCATGGTGGGGTGACTCGTGCTCGTAAATTGGCAGAGTTTTTGAAAACTCCGATTGCGATTATTGACAAACGCCGTAGTGTAGATAAGATGAATACCAGTGAAGTGATGAACATCATTGGTAAGGTAGAAGGTAAGACTTGTATTTTGATTGACGATATGATCGATACAGCTGGAACTATTTGTCATGCGGCAGATGCTCTTGCTGAAGCAGGTGCTGTTGAAGTTTACGCAAGCTGTACGCACCCAGTTCTTTCAGGACCAGCTATGGACAATATCCAAAAATCAGCTATTAAGAAATTGGTTGTTTTGGATACTATCTACCTACCAGAAGAGCGTTTGATTGATAAGATTGAACAAATTTCGATTGCTCATCTTCTGGGTGATGCTATTATCCGTATTCACGAAAAACGTCCTCTTTCTCCCCTATTTTGTATCGAGAAAAAGATTTAATCTTTCACTTGAAGTAGACAGAACTCCTAGCAGGTTTCTTTTCTTGCTAGGAGATTTTTATAGTCAAAATCTGCAAGCCTTTTCAAAATGTGCTATACTGAGAAAAAAGGAGGATTTCTATGAGTCAAGAATTTATCAATCCAAGTGATGGTGTGATCCGTCAGTATCTGGCGACCAGTAAAACGTTAGCGGTAGTGGGCTTGTCTGACCGTGAAGAAACAACTAGTAATCGAGTGACCAAGGAAATGCAAGCTCGGGGCTATAAAATCATTCCAGTTAATCCCAAGGCTGCAGGTGGCGAAATCTTGGGAGAGAAGGCCTATGCAAGCCTAGCTGAGATTCCTTTTCCTGTCGATATTGTCAATGTTTACCGACGTAGCGAGTTTTTACCAGATGTGGCGCGTGATTTTCTCAAGGCTGATGCCAAGATTTTCTGGGCACAACTGGGACTTGAAAGCCTCGAAGCGGAAGAAATCTTGCGTGCTGGAGGATGCGACGACATTGTGATGAATCGCTGTATCAAGAGAGAACACACACGCTTAATTCTTGAACAATAAAAGGTAGCCAATGGCTACCTTTTGTGTTAAAAAATACCAATCAAAACTTGCATGCCAAGACTGGTAAGGATGATGGCAATCCAGCAAAGGCCTCCAAGAAGAATGGATTTACCGCTGGATTTGACCATAGCTACTAGATTGGTTTTGAGACCGATGGCACTCATGGCCATGATAATGAGAAATTTGGAGAGTTGTTTGAGAGGGGTGAAGAAGCTACTAGACACACCGAGAGAGGTGAGAAGAGTCGTTAGGAGAGAGGCTAAGATGAAATAAAGGATAAAAAGTGGGAAGACCTTTTTTAGTTGGAAATTTTGGCTGTTTTTTTGCTGGCGACTTTGCCAGTAGGAGAGAAAGAGCGTGATGGGAATGATTGCTAAGGTACGCGTGAGTTTAACAATGGTTGCAGACTCAAGGGTATTTGTCTGATAAAGACTGTCCCAGGAGCTGGCGGTAGCCGTTACAGAAGAAGTATCATTGACCGCAGTTCCTGCAAAGAGGGCAAAGCCGTCATTGGATAGGTGAAGCCAGGTTCCTAGAGTTGGAAAGATGAGCGCAGCCAATACATTGAAGAAAAAGATAACGGAAATGGCTTGGGCAACTTCTTTTTCCTTGGCATGGATGACGGGCGCTGTCGCAGCAATGGCAGAGCCACCACAGATAGAAGAACCCACTCCAATCAAGGTAGCCAGTTTTGTGTCTAGCGCAAAGAAACGCTGGAAGAGGTAGGCAACGATTAAGGAAATCGAAATGGTGGAAAGGATGACGGGGAGTGAAGATTGTCCAACTGCGAAGACTTGCGAGATATTGAGACCAAAACCGAGTAAGATAACGGCATACTGGAGCAATTTCTTTGAACTAAAGGTCAAACCTGCATCTAGTTGTTTGTAGGGTGAGAGCCAGGGGTGGAGGAGCATTCCTGCAAAAATTGCAAAGACAGGTGCACCCACGACGGGGAAAAATCCTCCCAGGAACCAAGATACGATAGAAATGAGAAGGCAGGCCAAGATTCCTGCTCCATTTTTTGATAAAAATGACATATAAACCTCCGAAAATAAGCACTTATTATTATAGTCCTGTCGAGAAGAAAAGTAAAACAGAAAGTGAAAAATGCAGGTTTCAGATGGATTTTGCGGTCAGGGAGCTTTTGTAGTATAATAGTACTATGTTCTGTAAGCAAGGGGGATATCTATGGACTTAACCAAGCGCTTTAATAAACAGTTAGACAAGATTCAAGTTTCCTTGATTCGCCAGTTTGATCAGGCTATTTCGGAGATTCCTGGGGTCTTGCGTTTGACCTTGGGGGAACCTGATTTTACAACGCCAGATCATGTCAAGGAGGCAGCCAAGCGAGCCATTGACCAGAACCAATCCTACTATACAGGGATGAGCGGTTTACTGACCTTGCGCCAGGCTGCTAGCGACTTTGTAAAAGAAAAATACCAGCTAGATTATAATCCTGAAAATGAAATTTTAGTTACAATTGGGGCGACAGAGGCTTTATCTGCTACTTTGACGGCTATTTTGGAAGAGGGGGACAAGGTGCTCTTGCCAGCTCCTGCCTATCCAGGATATGAGCCGATTGTCAATCTGGTTGGGGCAGAGATTGTCGAGATTGATACAACTGAGAATGGTTTTGTCTTGACTCCTGAGATGTTGGAAAAGGCCATTTTGGAGCAAGGGGATAAGCTCAAGGCAGTTATTCTCAACTATCCAGCCAATCCGACAGGAATTACCTATAGTCGGGAGCAGTTGGAAGCCTTGGCAGACGTTTTACGCAAGTATGAGATTTTTGTGATCTGTGATGAGGTCTACTCAGAATTAACCTATACAGGGGAAGCTCATGTGTCTCTGGGCACTATGCTGAGAGACCAGGCTATTATTATCAATGGCTTATCGAAATCGCATGCTATGACAGGTTGGCGTTTAGGCTTTATCTTTGCTCCTGCGGCTTTCACAGCTCAGTTGATCAAGAGTCACCAATATTTGGTTACTGCTGCAAATACGATGGCTCAGCATGCTGCGGTGGAGGCTTTGACCGCTGGAAAAAACGACGCAGAGCCTATGAAGAAGGAATACATCCAGCGTCGAGATTATATCATCGCAAAGATGACTGCTCTTGGTTTTGAGATTATCAAACCAGATGGGGCCTTCTATATATTTGCTAAGATTCCAGCGGGCTACAATCAAGACTCCTTTGCTTTTCTGAAGGATTTTGCCTATAAGAAGGCTGTTGCCTTTATCCCTGGTGCAGCCTTTGGACGTTACGGAGAAGGCTATGTGCGTCTGTCTTATGCAGCCAGCATGGAAACAATCAGAGAGGCCATGAAACGACTTGAGGAGTACATGAGAGAAGCATGATTCAGTCTATCACGAGTCAAGGTCTCGTACTCTACAATCGTAACTTTCGTGAGGATGACAAGCTAGTCAAAATTTTTACCGAGCAGGCGGGCAAGCGCATGTTTTTCGTCAAACACGCTGGCCAGTCCAAACTAGCTCCGGTTATTCAGCCCTTGGTGTTGGCACGATTTCTCTTGCGAATCAATGATGACGGGCTTAGCTACATCGAGGACTACCATGAGGTGATGACCTTTCCAAAGATTAATAGTGATCTCTTTGTTATGGCCTATGCGACCTATGTGGCTGCTCTTGCAGATGCTAGTTTGCAGGATAATCAGCAAGATGCTCCCTTGTTTGCTTTCTTGAGGAAGACTCTGGAGTTGATGGAAGCAGGCTTGGATTATCAGGTTTTAACCAATATTTTTGAAATTCAAATCTTGACTCGATTTGGGATCAGCCTTAATTTTAATGAGTGTGTCTTTTGCTATCGGGTGGGTCAGGCCTTTGACTTTTCTTTTAAATATGGAGCCTGCCTTTGCCCAGAGCATTATCATGAAGACGAGAAACGTTGCCATCTGAATCCCAATATCCCTTATCTGCTCAATCAATTTCAAGCCATTGATTTTGAAACCTTGGAGACCATTTCGCTTAAGGCCGAAATCAAGCAAGAGCTACGCCAATTTATGGATAAACTCTACGAAGAGTACGTTGGGATTCACCTAAAATCAAAGAAATTTATTGATTCCCTAGCAGACTGGGGACAATTACTAAAAGAGGAAGACAAATGAAAAAAATCGCAGTAGATGCTATGGGGGGCGATTACGCACCTCAAGCCATCGTTGAGGGTGTCAATCAAGCTCTAGCTGACTTTTCAGATATTGAGATTCAACTTTACGGAGACGAAAGCAAAATCAAGCAATATCTAACAGCGACAGAGCGCATTAGCATCATCCATACAGATGAGAAAATTGACTCAGACGATGAGCCGACAAAAGCTATCCGTAAGAAGAAAAATGCCAGCATGATATTGGCGGCCAAGGCTGTCAAAGAGGGAGAGGCAGACGCTGTCCTCTCTGCAGGAAACACAGGTGCCTTGTTGGCTGCAGGATTCTTCATCGTAGGTCGCATCAAGAATATCGACCGTCCTGGACTCATGTCTACCTTGCCGACCATTGATGGAAAAGGGTTTGACATGCTAGACCTTGGAGCCAATGCGGAAAATACAGCCCATCATCTGCACCAATACGCTGTTTTGGGTTCCTTCTATGCGAAAAATGTTCGTGGGATTTCGAAACCACGTGTTGGTTTGCTCAACAATGGAACAGAAAGCAGCAAGGGAGATCCGCTTCGTAAGGAAACATACGACTTGCTAGTAGCTGATCAAAGTTTGAATTTTGTCGGAAACGTGGAAGCGCGTGATCTGATGAATGGCGTTGCGGATGTTGTCGTAACAGATGGTTTCACGGGAAACGCTGTTCTCAAATCTATTGAAGGTACAGCTTTGGGAATCATGGGATTACTTAAAAATGCTATTACGGGTGGTGGCCTTCGAGCGAAGCTAGGTGCTCTACTTCTCAAGGATAGTCTTAAGGGGTTGAAGACACAGCTCAACTATTCAGATGTTGGAGGAGCAGTCTTGTTTGGTGTCAAGGCGCCAGTTGTAAAAACTCATGGCTCAAGTGATGCCAATGCTGTGTACAGTACGATTCGTCAGATTCGTACCATGCTAGAAACAGACGTAGTTGCTCAAACTGCGCGTGAATTTTCAGGAGAATAAAAAAGATGACAGAAAAAGAAATTTTTGACCGTATTGTAACCATTATCCAAGAGCGACAGGGAGAAGACTTTGCCGTAACAGAGGCTTTGAGTTTGAAAGACGATCTAGATGCGGACTCAGTGGACTTGATGGAGTTTGTCTTGACGCTAGAAGATGAATTTGGTATCGAAATCACTGATGAGGAAATCGATCAACTTCAAAGTGTAGCGGATGTAGTAGCGATTGTTAAAGATAAAAAATAGCCAAAAGCAACATGCAAGTCATGTTGTTTTTTTATTTGCAGAAAAAGGGAAACTTTTAGTAGAAATTGCGAATAAAGAGATGAGAAAGAAAAAGGAGGAACGTTTATGTATGTGACCGGTTTTTATCCGTGGTTCATTAAGTGGTTTTTAAAATAAAAATGAATGAATTGTTCATTTTCGAATTGTTTTTCGAATAGATAGGTAAGGAAAAAGGGAAGGAGATTACGCGATGTATTTACCAATCTTATTGCCATGGTTGATCAAATGGTATTTAAAATAAATAAAATTTACCTGTTCATTTTAAATTACTTCTCGAATAGATAAGTGAGAAGAAAAGGAAGGAGAGAAGAAAATGATTTCAGTAATTTACCCAATCTGGCTATTTAAGTGGCTTAGAGGTTAAAGATTAAATATATAGAAAAAATAAGGAGAAAACAAATGACAAATTTTGACAACATGGAACAGAACTTTGTAGCTCTTACAGAAGAAGAGTTGACGGATGTGAATGGGGGAGCATGGCCGATTGTAGCCTGGGTGATTGCTAATCCTGTGACAGCAGCTAAAATTGCTGGTGGAATTACTGCAGCAGGAATTGCAGGTTATAATTATGTGACGGGTAGATGGTAATAGAAGGAGGAGATGATATGGAAAAATCTATTTTAGAATTTGAAACAATGACTGATACGGACTTGCAGGAAATTCAAGGGGGAGCCTTTCCCCTTCTTATCCCTGTGGCAGTCGGTTTTGTAAAAGGATTTGTATATACAGGTGGAGCTATTTTAACAACTCGAGCACTCTTTTCAGGTAAATAGGAGTCTGCTATGAAAAAAATCTTATTAGGATTTGCTGAGGGGTATTTTGTCGTATCGATTATTCTTTATATCGCAACGTATATGATTATTAAAAATCCGATCAATACCCTGTTTTATCCAGAAACCTATCCAATTCTGCTTGGTCTGTTTTATGTAGGATACAAGTACAAAACAAAAGAAAGTACGATTGGGAATTGATGGACCATCAGATTGAAGTTTGGGATGAAAGTTGTTCAATTACTAGGAAAAACTTGGCCAGAGACCACTGTATTATTTAGCTCAATGGCTTATCTAATGATTAGAATCGTAGCTGATGTAAACAAAATAAATCTACCTACATGGTTTGAATTTTTTGATATACCTACGATCTCCTTGTTTTTAGTGGTATTTATTTTACTGTATCGGGGCCAAGGAGAAAGAAAAGGAGAATAGAATGATTAGGATTGTAAAGTATTTTCTACTATATTATTTTCCTATTTTTAATGAATATTTTCATCTTTACGATTCTAGCAACTCTTGGATTTCAGCTAACAATGAGTGAAAGTAGTTATCTGGTGCCACCTGCGTTTGCGTTTATCGTTTTATACGCCATTCACAAAAGAAGTGGGAAAGGCAAGAAAGCTGTGTAATTGAATATTCTAGGCAGGACTCTTGTTCTGCCTATTTTCTTTGGTAAAAGTGCTGTTCAGGTGAGGATATTGTTTTTTCAGAAATAATTCCCTTATTCCTTCCTTGTTTGGTTAAAATAATCTTACAAAGTTTTTAAGAGATTATTAGAAAAAAGGAGATGGATATGAAATTTGGGAAAAGGCACTATCGTCCCCAGGTGGATCAGATGGATTGTGGCGTGGCTTCTTTGGCTATGGTCTTTGGTTACTACGGTAGTTATTACTCCTTGGCCCACCTGCGAGAGTTAGCCAAGACGACCATGGATGGGACGACTGCCTTGGGTCTTGTAAAGGTAGCAGAGGAGATTGGCTTTGAAACGCGAGCTATCAAGGCGGATATGACGCTCTTTGATCTGCCAGATATGACCTTTCCGTTTGTGGCTCATGTGCTCAAGGAAGGGAAATTGCTCCACTATTATGTGGTGACAGGTCAGGATAAGAAGACGATCCACATCGCTGATCCAGATCCCAGTGTTAAGCTGACCAAGATTTCTCGTGAGCGGTTTGCGCAAGAATGGACAGGAGTCAGTCTCTTTATGGCGCCATCTCCGGACTATAAACCCCATAAGGAGAAAAAACAGGGGCTCCTATCCTTCTTGCCAATCTTGCTCAAACAGCGGGGTTTGATTGCTAATATCGTTTTGGCAACACTCTTGGTAACCCTGATTAATATCGTGGGCTCTTATTATCTGCAGTCTATCATTGATAGTTACGTACCAGACCAGATGCGTTCGACGCTGGGTATCATCTCAATGGGACTAGTCATCGTCTATATCTTCCAGCAGATTTTGTCCTATGCGCAGGAATATCTTTTACTTGTTCTGGGGCAACGGCTGTCTATCGATGTGATTTTGTCCTATATTAAGCATGTTTTTCACCTGCCAATGTCCTTTTTTGCAACACGCAGGACAGGAGAGATTGTATCTCGTTTTACAGATGCCAACAGTATCATCGACGCGCTAGCTTCGACCATTCTTTCGATTTTCCTAGATGTGTCGACGATTTTGATTATCTCGCTCGTGCTATTTTCACAGAACATCACGCTCTTTTTCATTAGTCTGCTTGTACTTCCCATTTATACAGCGATTATCTTTGCCTTTATGAAGCCTTTTGAAAAGATGAATCGGGACACTATGGAAGCCAACGCGGTTCTGTCTTCTTCTATTATCGAGGACATCAACGGTATTGAGACTATTAAATCTTTGACCAGTGAAAGTCAGCGTTACCAAAAGATTGACAAGGAATTTGTAGCTTATCTGAAAAAATCCTTTGCCTATAGTCGGGCAGAAAGTCAGCAAAAGGCTTTGAAAAAAGTTGCCCAGCTTTTGCTCAATGTTGCCGTTCTCTGGATGGGAGCTGTTCTGGTCATGGATGGCAAGATGAGTTTGGGGCAATTGATTACCTATAATACTTTGCTTATTTACTTTACCAATCCTTTGGAAAATATCATTAACCTGCAAACCAAACTTCAGACAGCGCAGGTTGCCAATAATCGCTTAAATGAGGTTTATCTAGTAGCTTCGGAGTTTGAGGAGCAGAAAACAGTCGAAGATTTGAGCATGATGAAGGGGGATATGACCTTTACGCAGGTTCACTATAAGTATGGCTATGGTCGTGATGTCTTGTCGGATATCAATTTGACCATTCCGCAAGGGTCTAAGATGGCTTTTGTGGGGATTTCAGGGTCAGGTAAGACGACCTTGGTCAAGATGATGGTTAATTTCTACGATCCTAGTCAGGGAGAGATTAGTCTAGGTGGTGTCAATCTCAATCAGATTGATAAAAAGGCCTTGCGCCAGTACATCAACTATCTGCCTCAACAGCCCTATGTCTTTAACGGAACGATTTTGGAGAATCTGCTCCTTGGAGCCAAGGAGGGGACGACTCAGGAGGATATCTTACGGGCAGTTGAATTGGCAGAGATTCGGGAGGATATCGAGCGCATGCCACTGAATTATCAGACAGAATTGACTTCGGATGGGGCAGGTATTTCTGGGGGGCAACGACAACGAATCGCTTTGGCGCGTGCTCTTTTAACGGATGCGCCTGTTCTGATATTGGACGAGGCGACTAGCAGTTTGGATATTTTGACAGAGAAGCGGATTGTCGATAATCTCATGGCTTTAGATAAGACCTTGATTTTCATCGCCCATCGCTTGACCATCGCTGAGCGGACAGAAAAGGTTCTTGTTTTGGATCAGGGCAAGATTGTTGAAGAGGGCACCCATGCAGACTTGCTTGCACAGGATGGCTTTTACGCCCATTTGGTAAATAGCTAGAAAGAGGAGAGGATGAAACCAGAATTTTTAGAAAGTGCGGAGTTTTATAATCGTCGTTACCATAATTTTTCCAGTCGGGTGATTTTACCTATGTCACTTCTGCTTATGTTTTTACTGGGATTTGCAGTTTTTGCAGAGAAAGAGATTAGTTTGTCTACTAGAGCCACTGTCGAACCTAGTCGGATCATTGCCAACATCCAGTCGACTAGCAATCAACGGATTGTGGCAAATTATCTGGAAGAGAACAAGTTGGTCAAGCAGGGGGAACTACTCGTTGAGTACCAGCAAGGGGAGGAAGCTGTTCAGGTAGAGGCATATGCCAGTCAATTGGAGATGCTAAAGGATCAAAAAAAGCAGTTGGGGTATTTGCAATCCAGTTTGAAAGAGGGGAGCGATCAATTTCCAGAGGCGGATAAGTTTGGTTATCAGGAGATGTTTCGAGACTATCTCAGCCAAGCTAGTAGTCTTAGGAGTAATGTTTCTCAGCAAAATGCCAGCATCTCTTCTCAAAATGCGGCAGCAAGTCAGAGCCAGGCCGAGATTGGCAATCTTATCAGCCAAACAGAAGATAAAATCCGAGACTACAAAACAGCTAAGTCAGCGATTGAAAAGGGAGATCAACTAGATAGTCAAAATGCAGCCTACTCATTTTATCAGACCTATAAAAACCAAGGTGAAGAAGATCCGCAAGTTAAATCACAAGTTATTGCACAGGTGGATGCACAAATTGCCCAGCTAGAGTCTAGTTTAGCTACCTATCGTGTGCAGTATGCGGGTTCTGGAGCTCAACAAGCCTATGCAACGGGACTGGATAGTCAACTGGAATCCCTCAAGTCTCAGCACCTAGTCAAAGTTGGTCAGGAATTAACCCTTTTGGATCAGAAAATTTTGGAGGCAGAGTCGGGGCAGAAAGTCCAAGGAGGTCTGCTGGACAAGGGGAAAATTACAGCAAGTAAGGATGGGGTGCTTCACCTTAATCCTGAAACCAGTGATTCTACAATGGTTGCAGAGGGGACCTTGCTAGCCCAACTCTATCCATCCTTGGAAAAAGAAGGGAAAACCAAACTCACAGCCTATCTCAGTTCAAAAGATGTTGCTAGAGTCAAGATTGGGGACTCTGTCCGTTATACAACGACTAATGATGCCAAGAATCAAATTTTCCTGGATTCCATGATTACAAGTATTGATGCGACAGCTACAAAGACTGAACAAGGAAATTTCTTTAAAATTGAGGCGGAGACTAATTTAACTTCGGAGCAGGCTGCAACACTTCGCTATGGTTTAGAAGGCCGTCTGCAGATGATTACGGGAAAGAAAAGCTATCTCCGTTATTTTTGGGATCAATTTTTGAATAAAGGGTAATATTCGTGTTTTTCAGAGGATAAATGATTTTAAAACTGTAAGAAGAGCTTATCTTGCAGTTTTTCTTTACGCTTAAAATAGGAAAACGTTATTTATTCGTAAAAATCTTGAATTTTCCATGTTTTTGTGGTAGAATGTGCTCAAGTAAAACGAAAGGCGAACTTTAAAATGTCAAAACAACTGATCTATTCGGGAAAAGCCAAGAATATCTATACAACTGAGGATGAAAATCTCATTATTTCAACTTACAAGGACCAGGCAACTGCCTTCAACGGTGTCAAGAAGGAGCAGATTGCGGGCAAGGGAGTCTTGAATAATCAGATTTCATCTTTTATTTTTGAGAAATTAAATGCGGCTGGTGTAGCGACTCACTTTGTGGAGAAACTTTCAGACACGGAACAGATCAATAAAAAGGTTGAGATTATTCCTTTGGAAGTTGTGCTCCGCAACTACACGGCTGGTTCCTTTTCAAAACGTTTTGGCGTCGAAGAAGGTATTGCATTTGAGACTCCAATTGTCGAATTTTACTATAAAAATGATGATTTGGATGATCCCTTTATCAATGACGAGCATGTGAAATTCCTTAAAATTGCGGATGATCAGCAGATTGCCTACTTGAAGGAAGAGACGCGTCGTATCAATGAACTCTTGAAAGCTTGGTTTGCTGAGATTGGTCTTAAGCTAATCGATTTTAAACTGGAATTTGGTTTTGATAAGGATGGCAAGATTATCTTGGCAGACGAATTTTCACCAGATAACTGCCGTTTGTGGGATGCGGATGGCAACCACATGGACAAGGATGTTTTCCGTAGGGGATTGGGAGAACTAACCGATGTTTACGAAGTTGTCTGGGAAAAGTTGCAGGAATTGAAATAATCTGTTTGCAAGACTCTCAAGGTCGTTGGGAACATTGCAAGAGCTGAAATAAAGGAATAAGAATTGATGGATAAACGTATTTTTGTTGAGAAAAAGGCTGATTTTCAGGTCAAGTCAGAGAGTTTGGTAAGGGAGCTCCAGCACAACTTGGGACTGTCAACTTTGAAAAGTATTCGCATTGTGCAGGTTTATGATGTCTTTGATTTGGCAGAGGACTTGTTTGCACCTGCAGAGAAGCACATCTTCTCTGAGCAGGTGACAGACCATGTTTTGGACGAAGTGGTTGTGCAGGCGGATCTTGTCAACTATGCTTTCTTTGCCATTGAAAGTTTGCCAGGGCAGTTTGACCAGCGTGCAGCTTCGGCACAGGAAGCCTTGCTTTTGCTTGGTAGCTCAAGTGATGTAACGGTTAATACGGCTCAACTTTACTTGGTTAATAAGGATATTGATGCGACTGAGTTGGAAGCAGTCAAGAACTACTTGCTCAACCCAGTTGATTCTCGTTTCAAGGACATCACGACAGGGATTGCCAAGCAGGAATTTTCAGAGTCGGACAAGACCATTCCTAAATTGACTTTCTTTGAAAGTTATACGGCAGAAGACTTTGCTCGCTACAAGGCCGAGCAAGGGATGGCAATGGAAGTGGATGATTTGCTCTTTATCCAAGACTACTTCAAGTCAATCGGGCGCGTGCCAACTGAGACTGAGCTCAAAGTTTTGGATACCTACTGGTCTGACCACTGCCGTCACACGACTTTTGAGACTGAGTTGAAACACATTGATTTCTCAGCTTCTAAATTCCAAAAGCAATTGCAAGCGACTTATGACAAGTATATTGCCATGCGTGATGAGTTGGGACGTTCGGAGAAACCACAAACCTTGATGGACATGGCGACTATTTTCGGTCGTTATGAGCGTGCTAATGGACGTTTGGACGACATGGAAGTGTCTGATGAAATAAACGCCTGCTCAGTAGAAATCGAAGTGGAGGTTGATGGTGTCAAGGAACCTTGGCTCCTTATGTTCAAAAACGAAACCCACAACCACCCAACGGAAATTGAGCCATTTGGTGGAGCGGCTACTTGTATCGGTGGGGCTATTCGTGACCCGTTGTCAGGGCGTTCCTACGTTTACCAAGCTATGCGTATCTCAGGTGCTGGTGATATTACAGCACCGATTTCAGAAACTCGTGCTGGTAAATTGCCACAACAAGTCATTTCGAAGACAGCGGCTCATGGTTATTCTTCGTATGGTAACCAAATTGGTCTTGCAACGACTTACGTTCGTGAATACTTCCACCCAGGCTTTGTAGCTAAACGTATGGAGCTAGGTGCCGTTGTTGGTGCTGCTCCCAAGGGCAACGTTGTCCGTGAAAAACCGGAAGCCGGTGATGTGATTATCTTGCTAGGTGGTAAGACTGGACGTGATGGTGTTGGTGGTGCGACAGGGTCTTCTAAGGTTCAAACAGTTGAGTCTGTAGAGACTGCTGGTGCTGAGGTTCAAAAAGGGAATGCCATCGAAGAGCGCAAGATCCAACGTCTTTTCCGTAATGGAGATGTCACTCGTCTCATCAAGAAGTCCAATGACTTTGGTGCTGGTGGTGTCTGTGTGGCTATCGGTGAATTGGCAGATGGTCTTGAAATCGACCTCAACAAGGTTCCTCTTAAATACCAAGGCTTGAATGGTACAGAAATTGCTATCTCTGAATCACAAGAACGGATGGCAGTTGTGGTGCGTCCTCAAGACGTAGATGCCTTCGTTGCGGAATGTAATAAAGAAAATATTGATGCTGTTGTGGTGGCAACAGTGACTGAAAAACCAAATCTTGTCATGCACTGGAATGGTGAGACAATCGTGGACTTGGAACGCCGTTTCCTTGATACAAACGGTGTGCGCGTAGTCGTTGATGCAAAGGTGGTGGACAAGGATATCGAACTTCCAGAAGAACGTCAAACATCTGCTGACACACTTGAAGCTGATACCCTTGCGGTTCTGTCTGATCTTAACCATGCGAGTCAAAAAGGTTTACAAACCATCTTTGACTGTTCGGTCGGTCGTTCAACGGTCAATCACCCACTTGGTGGTCGCTACCAACTCACACCAACTGAGGCATCTGTGCAGAAATTGCCAGTTCAACACGGTGTGACTCACACTGCGTCTGTCATGGCCCAAGGATTCAATCCATATGTGGCAGAATGGTCTCCATACCACGGAGCTGCTTATGCGGTTATCGAAGCAACTGCTCGTTTAGTGGCTACTGGTGCAAACTGGTCCAAGGCTCGCTTCTCTTACCAAGAGTATTTCGAGCGGATGGACAAACAAGCTGAGCGTTTCGGTCAGCCAGTAGCAGCTCTCCTAGGTTCTATCGAAGCACAAATCCAGCTTGGCTTGCCATCTATCGGTGGTAAGGACTCTATGTCTGGTACTTTTGAAGAATTGACTGTACCGCCAACCTTGGTTGCCTTTGGGGTGACGACGGCAGATAGCCGTAAGGTCCTCTCTCCTGAGTTCAAGACTGCTGGTGAAAACATCTACTACATCCCAGGTCAAGCTCTAGCACAAGAAATTGACTTTGATCTTATCAAGTCTAATTTTGCTCAATTTGAAGCTATCCAAGCTGGACACAAAGTAACATCTGCATCAGCTGTTAAATACGGAGGTGTCCTTGAAAGCTTGGCTCTTGCTACTATTGGGAACCATATTGGTGCAGAGGTAATCTTGCCTGAACTTGAAACAGCCTTGACTGCTCAATTGGGCGGATTTGTCTTCACATCTCCTGAAGAAATCGCTGGAGTGAAGAAAATCGGTCAAACGAAAGCAAACTTTACACTCGTTGTCAACGGTGTGAAGTTAGATGGACAGAAACTTGACAGTGCCTTCCAAGGAAAACTGGAAGAAGTTTACCCAACTGAATTTGCCCAAGCTAAAGAATTGGCTGAAGTGCCAGCTGTCGCTTCTAACGCAGTCATCAAAGCCAAAGAAACTATTGAAAAACCGGTGGTTTACATTCCAGTCTTCCCAGGAACCAACTCAGAATACGACTCAGCCAAGGCCTTTGAAAAAGAAGGTGCAGAGGTTAACTTGGTGCCATTCGTGACCTTGAATGAAGAAGCTATTGTCAAGTCAGTTGAAACTATGGTTGACAATATCGGCAAGGCAAACATTCTCTTCTTTGCAGGTGGATTCTCAGCTGCGGATGAGCCGGATGGATCAGCTAAGTTTATCGTCAACATCCTGCTCAATGAAAAAGTGCGTGCGGCCATTGATAGCTTTATTACTCGTGGTGGTTTGATTATCGGTATCTGTAATGGATTCCAAGCCTTGGTCAAATCAGGTCTTCTTCCATATGGAAACTTTGAAGATGCAAGTAGCACTAGTCCAACCCTCTTCTACAATGATGCCAACCAACACGTGGCTAAGATGGTGGAAACTCGGATTGCCAATACCAACTCGCCATGGTTGGCTGGTGTGCAAGTGGGCGATATCCACGCTATTCCAGTATCGCATGGTGAAGGGAAGTTTGTCGTGACGGCTGAGGAATTTGCAGAGCTCCGTGACAATGGACAAATTTTCAGCCAATACGTTGACTTTGAAGGCAAACCAAGCATGGATTCTAAGTACAATCCGAATGGTTCGGTAAATGCCATCGAAGGAATTACCAACAAGAATGGTCAAATCATCGGTAAAATGGGACACTCAGAACGTTATGAAGACGGTCTCTTCCAAAACATCCCAGGAAATAAAGACCAGCACCTGTTCGCGTCGGCTGTGCGTTATTTCACAGGGAAATAAAAGGTATAAAAAATGACATACGAAGTAAAATCTCTTAATGAAGAATGTGGTGTTTTCGGTATCTGGGGGCATCCAGATGCTGCTAAATTGACCTATTTTGGGCTCCACAGTCTTCAGCACCGTGGTCAGGAGGGGGCAGGAATCCTCTCCAATGATCAGGGGCAATTGAAGCGCCATCGTGACATGGGGCTTTTATCAGAAGTATTCAGAAATCCAGCTAATTTGGATAAATTGACAGGAACGAGCGCGATTGGGCATGTTCGTTACGCGACTGCTGGCGAAGCTTCTGTGGATAACATCCAGCCCTTTCTCTTTCGCTTTCATGATATGCAGTTTGGACTTGCTCATAACGGAAACTTGACCAATGCCGAATCGCTCAAGAAAGAATTGGAACAAAGAGGAGCAATTTTCAGTTCAACTTCGGACTCGGAAATTTTGGCACACCTCATTCGTCGGAGTCACAATCCCAACTTGATGGGCAAAATCAAAGAGGCGCTCAGCCTTGTCAAAGGTGGATTTGCTTATATCCTGCTGTTTGAGGACAAGTTGATTGCTGCGCTTGATCCTAATGGCTTCCGTCCGCTTTCTATCGGAAAAATGGCCAACGGAGCGGTGGTGGTTTCGTCAGAAACCTGTGCTTTTGAAGTCATTGGTGCCGAGTGGATTCGTGATGTGAAACCAGGGGAAATTGTGATTGTGGATGACAATGGGATTCAGTACGATAGCTATACGAATGATACCCAGTTGGCGATTTGCTCTATGGAGTATATCTATTTTGCCCGTCCTGACTCTAATATCCATGGTGTTAATGTCCATACAGCTCGCAAACGTATGGGGGCCCAATTGGCGCGTGAGTTTAAGCATGAGGCAGATATTGTGGTCGGTGTGCCCAATTCCTCACTTAGCGCAGCCATGGGCTTTGCAGAAGAATCAGGTCTGCCAAATGAAATGGGTCTCATCAAAAACCAATACACGCAACGTACCTTTATCCAACCGACTCAGGAATTGCGGGAGCAAGGGGTGCGGATGAAACTGTCTGCTGTTTCAGGTGTTGTCAAAGGCAAACGTGTGGTTATGATTGATGACTCTATTGTACGTGGGACAACCTCTCGCCGTATCGTTCAGCTTTTGAAAGAAGCAGGTGCGTCTGAGGTTCACGTTGCCATTGGTAGTCCAGCGCTGGCTTATCCATGCTTCTACGGGATTGATATCCAGACGCGCCAGGAGCTGATTGCGGCCAATCATACAGTCGAAGAAACTCGCCAAATCATTGGTGCGGATAGCCTGACCTATCTTTCGATTGATGGCTTGATTGATTCTATCGGCATCGAAACAGATGCGCCGAACGGTGGTCTCTGTGTCGCTTATTTTGATGGAGACTACCCAACTCCTCTCTACGACTATGAGGAAGAATATCGTAGAAGCTTGGGGGATAAGACCAGTTTTTACAAATAGACGGATAAAGACTCTCCATGAAAGGAAAGGAAGAGAAGACAAAGATGACAAATAAAAATGCTTATGCTCCACGTCTCGCTACTGACTAAAAGCTAAAGCATTTGTCAGTAGACGCTTTGCCCTATGGGACCAAAGCTAGAGCCCTGACTAGTATTTTTAGATAAAATAATTGTTTATCTAAAAATACGTCACAATCTTCTCAAAGAAAAGGAAAAATAAAATGGCAAATAAAAATGCGTACGCCCAGTCGGGTGTAGATGTTGAAGCGGGTTATGAAGTTGTTGAGCGGATCAAAAAGCACGTGGCTCGTACGGAGCGTGCAGGTGTTATGGGAGCTCTAGGTGGTTTCGGTGGCATGTTTGACCTTTCAAAAACAGGTGTCAAAGAGCCGGTCTTGATCTCAGGGACTGATGGTGTCGGAACCAAGCTCATGCTGGCCATCAAATACGACAAGCATGATACCATCGGTCAGGACTGTGTGGCCATGTGTGTTAATGACATCATCGCTGCAGGTGCGGAGCCTCTTTACTTCCTTGACTACGTCGCGACTGGCAAGAATGAACCAGCCAAGCTAGAACAAGTGGTTGCTGGTGTAGCAGAAGGTTGTGTGCAGGCAGGCGCTGCTCTCATTGGTGGGGAAACGGCTGAAATGCCTGGGATGTATGGCGCAGATGACTACGACTTGGCTGGATTTGCGGTCGGTGTGGCTGAAAAATCTCAAATCATAGACGGTTCAAAAGTAGCTGAAGGTGATGTTCTTCTCGGACTTGCCTCAAGTGGGATTCACTCAAATGGTTACTCCCTCGTTCGTCGTGTTTTTGCGGACTACACAGGTGAGGAAGTCTTGCCGGAATTGGAAGGCAAGAAACTCAAGGAAGTCCTTCTTGAGCCGACTCGTATCTATGTCAAGGCTGTCTTGCCACTCATCAAGGAAGAGTTAGTCAACGGCATTGCCCACATCACAGGTGGCGGCTTTATCGAGAATGTTCCTCGTATGTTTGCGGCTGACCTAGCTGCGGAAATTGAAGAAGACAAGGTTCCAGTCCTTCCTATTTTCAAAGCTCTTGAAAAATACGGTGAAATCAAGCATGAAGAAATGTTTGAAATCTTCAACATGGGTGTGGGACTTATGCTGGCAGTTAGCCCTGAAAATGTAGGTCGCGTCAAGGAATTGTTGGATGAACCAGTCTATGAAATTGGTCGCATCGTCAAGAAAGAAAACGAAAGTGTCATCATCAAATGAAAAAAATAGCGGTTTTTGCCTCTGGTAATGGCTCAAATTTTCAGGTGATTGCTGAAGAGTTTCCGGTGGAGTTTGTCTTTTCAGACCATCGTGACGCCTATGTGCTGGAGCGTGCAGACAAGCTCGGCGTCCTGTCCTATGCTTTTGGACTCAAGGAGTTTGAGAACAAGGCGGACTACGAAGCAGCCCTTGTCGAACTCTTGGAAGAACACCAGATTGACTTGGTTTGCCTCGCCGGCTACATGAAAATCGTCGGCCCAACCTTATTGGCGGCTTATGAAGGTCGAATTATCAACATTCATCCGGCCTACCTGCCAGAATTTCCAGGAGCTCATGGGATTGAGGATGCTTGGGATGCTGGTGTCGCTGAGAGCGGCGTGACCATTCATTGGGTGGACTCAGGTGTGGACACAGGCAAGGTCATCAAACAAGTCCGTGTGCCACGTCTAGCTGATGATACCATCGATAGCTTTGAAGAACGCATTCATGAAGCGGAGTACAAGTTGTATTCAGAGGTTATTAGAGAATTGTTGGATAATTAAATGAAAGGAAATAACATGACTAAACGCGCCTTAATCAGCGTCTCAGACAAAGCGGGCATTGTTGAATTTGCCCAAGAACTTAAAAAACTTGGTTGGGATATCATCTCAACAGGTGGTACCAAAGTTGCCCTTGACAATGCTGGGGTGGATACCATTGCTATTGACGATGTGACTGGTTTCCCAGAAATGATGGACGGTCGTGTGAAGACCCTCCACCCAAATATCCACGGTGGTCTCCTCGCTCGTCGTGACCTCGATAGCCACCTTCAAGCGGCTAAGGACAATAAAATCGAGCTTATCGACCTTGTAGTGGTCAACCTCTATCCTTTCAAGGAAACGATTCTCAAACCAGATGTGACCTACGCTGATGCAGTTGAAAATATCGATATCGGTGGGCCGTCTATGCTTCGTTCAGCAGCCAAAAACCATGCCAGCGTAACAGTTGTGGTAGACCCTGCTGACTATGCTGTGATTTTGGACGAATTGGCAGCAAATGGTGAAACGACTTATGAAACTCGTCAACGTTTGGCAGCCAAGGTTTTCCGTCACACAGCGGCTTATGATGCTTTGATTGCAGAGTATTTCACAGCTCAAGTGGGCGAAGCAAAACCAGAAAAACTCACTTTGACCTATGACCTCAAGCAAGCCATGCGCTATGGGGAAAATCCTCAACAGGACGCAGACTTCTACCAAAAAGCTTTGCCAACGGACTATTCAATTGCATCAGCGAAACAGCTCAACGGTAAGGAATTGTCCTTCAATAACATTCGTGACGCGGATGCGGCCATTCGTATTATTCGTGATTTCAAAGACCGTCCAACCGTTGTGGCTCTCAAACACATGAACCCATGTGGAATTGGTCAAGCTGATGACATCGAAACAGCTTGGGATTACGCTTATGAGTCTGACCCAGTGTCTATCTTTGGTGGTATCGTCGTTCTCAACCGTGAGGTAGATGCTGCGACAGCTGAGAAGATGCACGGCGTTTTCCTCGAGATCATCATCGCACCGAGCTATACGGATGAAGCGCTAGCTATTTTGACCAACAAAAAGAAAAACTTGCGCATTCTTGCCTTGCCATTTGACGCACAAGATGCTAGTGAAGTGGAAGCAGAATACACAGGTGTTGTCGGTGGACTCCTCGTTCAAAACCAAGATGTGGTCAAAGAAAGTCCAGCTGACTGGCAAGTGGTGACTAAACGCCAACCAACTGAAACAGAAGCGACAGCTCTTGAGTTTGCTTGGAAAGCCATCAAGTACGTCAAATCAAATGGAATCATCGTGACGAATGACCATATGACACTTGGTGTCGGCCCAGGTCAAACCAACCGTGTGGCTTCTGTACGTATCGCCATTGACCAAGCTAAAGACCGCCTTGACGGCGCTGTGCTTGCTTCCGATGCCTTCTTCCCATTTGCAGATAACGTGGAAGAAATCGCCAAAGCAGGAATTAAGGCTATCATCCAACCTGGAGGATCAGTCCGTGACCAAGAATCTATTGAAGCGGCTGACAAATACGGCTTGACCATGGTCTTCACAGGCGTGAGACATTTTAGACATTAAAAAACGAAAGGGAAGAAAACAGTTTCTTTCCTTTTTTTGCTTTAAAAGCGAAACGAAACAAGATTAAAACGAACGTTTATGGTATAATATTAGTAAATAATTCGCAAAAGAGGTTAAGAGATGAAGCTGTTAGTTGTCGGTTCGGGTGGTCGTGAACATGCCATTGCTAAGAAGTTGCTTGAGTCAAAAGACGTTGAAAAAGTCTTTGTAGCTCCTGGGAATGACGGGATGACTCTGGATGGTCTGGAATTGGTAAATATCTCTATTTCCGAACATTCTAAATTGATTGAGTTTGCAAAGGCCAACGATATCGCATGGTCCTTCATTGGTCCAGATGACGCCCTTGCGGCTGGGATCGTGGATGATTTTAACCAAGCTGGGCTTAAGGCTTTTGGTCCGACTAGGGCTGCAGCGGAGCTGGAGTGGTCTAAGGACTTTGCTAAGGAAATCATGGTCAAGTACGGCGTTCCGACAGCAGCCTATGGGACATTTTCAGACTTTGAGGAAGCCAAGGCCTATATCGAAGAAAAAGGCGCTCCAATCGTAGTCAAGGCAGACGGTTTGGCCCTTGGGAAAGGTGTCGTCGTTGCTGAGACAGTCGAGCAAGCGGTCGAAGCTGCTCACGAGATGCTTTTGGACAATAAATTCGGTGACTCTGGTGCGCGTGTGGTTATCGAGGAATTCCTTGACGGAGAAGAGTTCTCTCTCTTTGCCTTTGTCAATGGGGACAAGTTCTACATCATGCCGACGGCTCAGGATCACAAACGTGCTTACGATGGAGATAAGGGGCCTAACACAGGCGGTATGGGAGCTTATGCGCCAGTTCCACACTTGCCACAGAGCGTGGTTGATACGGCGGTTGACACCATTGTCAAACCAGTCCTTGAAGGGATGATCAAAGAAGGCCGTCCGTATCTTGGTGTCCTCTACGCGGGGCTTATTTTGACAGCTGAGGGACCTAAGGTTATCGAGTTTAACGCTCGTTTTGGAGATCCCGAAACTCAGATTATCCTGCCTCGTCTGACGTCTGACTTTGCGCAAAATATCACGGATATTCTCGATGGCAAGGAGCCGAATATCACGTGGACGGATAAGGGTGTGACTCTGGGTGTGGTTGTCGCATCCAAGGGCTACCCGCTGGATTATGCAAAGGGTGTGGAATTGCCAGCTAAAACCGAAGGCGAAATCATCACCTACTATGCAGGGGCTAAGTTTGCGGAAAATAGCAGAGCACTGCTATCAAACGGCGGACGTGTCTATATGCTCGTCACCACAGCAGATACCGTCAAAGAAGCCCAAGATATCATCTACCAAGAACTCGCTCAACAAAACACAGAAGGCCTCTTCTACCGAACAGATATCGGAAGCAAGGCGATTAAGTAAAGATATAAGAATAACGCGACGAAGTTGCCAAATACGATAATGGTCGTATGGTTTGCGAGCGTTAGCAAGCTAATATAGAGCAATCACCGCCGTTGTGAAAGAACGATTGGATGATAAGCCAATCGTTTAGGGAAATCGGAAGACCTTGGGCTTCCGATTTAGGCATGAGACACCTTTGGTGGCTGCTGCCGTCCCTCACAACTTAAGGTGATTGAAAAAAGAAAGGAAAGAAAAGGAATATTATGACTAAACCAGTAATTTCCATTATCATGGGCTCAAAATCCGACTGGGCTACCATGCAAAAAACAGCAGAAGTTCTAGACCGCTTCGGTGTAGCTTACGAAAAGAAAGTTGTCTCTGCCCACCGTACTCCAGACCTCATGTTCAGACATGCTGAAGAAGCTCGTAGCCGTGGCATCAAGGTCATCATCGCGGGAGCAGGTGGCGCAGCCCATTTGCCAGGTATGGTTGCAGCGAAAACAACCCTTCCTGTCATTGGTGTGCCCGTCAAATCACGTACCCTTAGTGGCGTGGACTCGCTTTACTCGATTGTACAGATGCCGGGTGGCGTGCCTGTGGCAACTATGGCTATCGGTGAAGCAGGAGCGACAAATGCGGCCCTCTTTGCCCTCCGTCTCCTTTCAGTAGAGGATCAAGCTATCGCGACAGCATTGGCTGATTTCGCAGAAGAGCAAGGAAAAATCGCAGAGGAGTCTACAAATGAGCTCATCTAAAACAATCGGAATTATCGGTGGTGGTCAGCTGGGTCAGATGATGGCCATTTCTGCTATCTACATGGGGCACAAGGTTATCGCGCTGGATCCTGTGGCGGATTGCCCAGCCTCTCGCGTGGCGGAAATCATCGTGGCACCTTATAACGATGTGGACGCTCTCCGTCAGTTGGCGAAGCGTTGCGATGTCCTCACTTATGAATTTGAAAATGTCGACGCTGACGGTTTGGACGCTGTCATCAAGGATGGACAACTCCCTCAAGGGACCGACTTGCTCCGCATTTCGCAAAATCGTATCTTTGAAAAGGACTTCCTCTCAAACAAGGCACAAGTCACTGTTGCACCCTACAAGGTCGTGACTTCTAGCCAAGACTTGGCAGATATTGACCTTTCTAAAAACTATGTCCTAAAGACTGCGACAGGTGGCTACGATGGGCATGGGCAAAAGGTCATTCGCTCAGCAGAAGATTTGGAAGAAGCCTATGCGCTGGCTGATTCTGCAGACTGTGTCTTGGAAGAATTTGTCAACTTTGACCTTGAGATTTCTGTCATCGTATCAGGAAATGGCAAGGATGTTACGGTTTTCCCAGTTCAGGAAAATATCCACCGCAACAACATTCTTTCGAAAACCATTGTGCCTGCTCGTATTTCAGAAAGTATAGCAGATAAGGCAAAAGCCATGGCAGTGAGAATCGCTGAACAACTCAACTTGTCTGGAACGCTGTGCGTGGAAATGTTTGCGACTGCTGACGACATCATTGTCAATGAAATTGCGCCACGTCCACACAACTCAGGGCACTATTCGATTGAAGCCTGCGACTTCTCTCAGTTTGACACCCATATCTTGGGTGTTCTCGGAGCGCCGCTTCCAGCAATCCACCTCCATGCACCTGCTGTTATGCTCAACGTACTCGGCCAGCACGTCGAGGCCGCTGAGCAATATGTCACAGAAAATCCAAGCGCCCACCTCCACATGTATGGTAAAATAGAAGCGAAGCACAACCGCAAAATGGGGCATGTGACTGTGTTTAGTGATGTGCCAGATGAGGTGGAGGAGTTTGGAGAGGGGATTGATTTTTAAAATGACAGAAGAATTTGATGAATTGCTAGATGATGAAATAACGACCGTTACACTGACTTAAGATTGCGGATAGAGAGGGGATTCATATTTTAGAGAGAGCTGGCAATCAGCTAGTCTTAGAATATTCTTGTTCCGTGAAGGAAGTTAAGGATTATCTGAGTAGTTACGGCCTGCCTAGACATCCTGAGAGAATTTCATTTGAATTTTCTATACATGAAGACTCAGAAAATGATAATCTTTAAAGGTAAATGGAGACCAGTTTATGATTCAAATTATTGTCAACGCTTTTGTGGAGGAAGGAAAAAAATCGCCGTTGTGGAAGTGCTCTTTGCCAGTGCCGACCATGAAAAAGTAAAAGCCAATATCAGGAATTAAAGATTCAATATCCAAACAATTATCTGGCTATCTATGATTTGCCATTGGATACAGATCTAAGTAGCTTACCACACTATCCGTCGGTTGTGACAAGCAAGGAGGAGTTTAATTAGTCTATGAAAACTATCGGTCTGATTGGTGGTATGAGTTGGGAAAGTACCACATCTTACTACCAAATCATCAACGAAACCATCAAAAAAGAGCTGGGTGGCCTGCATTCTGCTAAGATTCTACTTTATAGTGTTGATTTTGCAGAGATTGAGCATTATCAAGCAGTCGGAGACTGGGAGAAAAGCGGTCAACTGTTGGCAGATATTGCTAAGCGCTTGGAGCAAGCTGGTGCGGATTTCATCGTTATTTGTACCAACACTATGCACAAGGTTGCTCCGCAGATACAAGAACAGATTACGATTCCAATCTTGCATATTGCACAAGCAACTGCGCAGGCCTTGTTGACTGACGGCATTCAAAAAGTCGGTCTCCTAGGGACCAAGTACACCATGACTCAAGATTTTTACAAGGAAAAATTAATAGAGTCTGGGTTAGAAGTGCTGATTCCAGACCAAGCTGGAATTACTGAGGTCAATCGAATCATTTATGACGAGCTCTGCCTAGGGGACATCAAAGAAAGCTCAAAGCGGACTTATCTTGCCGTTATAGATGATTTGAAAAAAGCAGGCGCGGAAGCTGTTATCTTGGGTTGTACCGAGATTGGTCTTCTCGTCAAGCAATCCGACACCGACCTGCCTCTCTACGACACAACAGTGATCCATGCAGAGAAGGCAGCAGAGTGGGCGGTAAATAAATGACAATCGTAAAATGAAACATGTGATGAGATTGGGTGAAGACGTAAATGAATCTATCATTAGACAAATTTAAATCTTAGAACTTAAAGATAAATATGCAGAACAGGAGAAAAACAAACAATGATCAACCGTTACTCTCGCCCTGAGATGGCGAATATTTGGAGTGAAGAAAATAAATACCGTGCTTGGCTTGAGGTGGAAATCCTCGCTGACGAGGCATGGGCTGAGTTGGGGGAAATCCCTAAGGAAGATGTGGCTTTGATTCGCGAAAAGGCGGACTTTGACATCGACCGTATTTTGGAGATTGAGCAGGAGACGCGTCACGATGTGGTAGCTTTCACGCGTGCGGTTTCTGAGACTCTTGGTGAAGAGCGTAAATGGGTTCACTATGGTTTGACCTCTACCGACGTGGTGGATACTGCCTACGGTTACCTCTACAAGCAGGCCAACGACATCATCCGTCGTGACCTTGAAAACTTCACTAACATCATCGCTGATAAGGCTAAGGAGCACAAGTTCACCATCATGATGGGTCGTACTCACGGTGTGCACGCTGAGCCTACAACCTTTGGTCTTAAATTGGCGACTTGGTACAGTGAAATGAAGCGCAATATCGAGCGTTTCGAGCATGCGGCTACTGGTGTAGAAGCTGGTAAGATCTCTGGTGCGGTTGGGAACTTTGCCAACATTCCACCATTTGTAGAGCAATATGTCTGCGACAAATTGGGTATCCGTGCCCAAGAAATCTCGACACAGGTCCTTCCTCGTGACCTTCACGCTGAGTACTTTGCAGTTCTTGCTAGCATCGCGACTTCCATCGAGCGTATGGCGACTGAAATCCGTGGTTTGCAAAAGTCTGAGCAGCGCGAAGTGGAAGAGTTCTTTGCCAAGGGGCAAAAGGGATCTTCAGCAATGCCTCACAAACGCAACCCTATCGGTTCTGAGAACATGACAGGTCTTGCGCGTGTTATTCGTGGTCATATGGTGACGGCCTATGAAAACGTAGCCCTATGGCACGAACGTGATATTTCTCACTCATCAGCTGAGCGTATCATCACACCAGATACGACTATTTTAATTGACTATATGCTTAACCGTTTTGGAAATATCGTCAAGAATTTGACAGTCTTCCCAGAAAACATGATTCGCAACATGAACTCTACGTTTGGTCTGATCTTCAGCCAGCGTGCTATGTTGACCTTGATTGAAAAAGGCATGACCCGTGAGCAAGCCTATGACTTGGTGCAACCAAAAACAGCCTACTCTTGGGATAACCAAGTAGACTTCAAACCGCTTCTCGAAGCAGATCCAGAAGTGACATCGCGCCTTACACAAGAGGAAATCGACGAAATCTTTAACCCTGCATACTACACTAAACGAGTGGATGATATCTTTGAACGTATCGGACTTGGTGACTAATCATAAAATAAAAAAGCGAGATTCAATCTCGCTTTTTCGTATTCTCTTAGAAGAATCTTAGTCTTCTTTTCTCTTAGTCAGTCCGTAGGCTGCTAGAGTCGCCATGAGGCCTGCTGCGACCAAGCCTGCAGAGTCTTGACTTCCTGTTGCAGGGAGTTGTTTTTCATCTGCTTTGGCAGTAGTTGGTGCAGTTTGCTCAGCTTTCTCAACGGCAGTGCCGACTTCAACAACTTGAGTGACCGTTTCCTGTGTTACCACGCTATTGACAAGCGTTCTTTCTTCTTTTCCATCAGCACTAGTGCTTACAGAGTAGAAGGCAGTACGGTGGCCGTTAGCCCCTTTAGTAACAACTTGCGTTTGTCCTTTTGGTAATTGAGGATTTTCACGTGTCACAGTAGTGAATGGAATTTCTTCCTCTTGGATATTCAGTCTTGGTTTTGTTTCTGCGGCTGGAGCAAGACCGTGTTCGTCTCCTACATGGGTTACAAGGGTTCCGACTTCAATAACTTGGGTCACTGCTTCTTGAGTCACAAGGCTATCTACAAGAGTTTTCACTTCCTTACCGTCAGCACTAGTGCTCACAGAGTAGTAATGACTGCGACGACCGTTAGCGCCTTTAGTAACGACTTGAGTCTTCCCTTTGAGCAAGAGTGGATTTTCACGTGTCACAGTAGTGAACGGAATATCTTCTTCTTGGATATCCAGTCTTGGTTTCGCTTCGGCAGCTGGAGCAAGGCCACTTTCATCCCCTTTGTGGGTAATAGGGGCCCCGATTTCAACCACTTGGGTCACAGGTTCTTTGGTTACTTGGCTATCTAGAACGGTTTCTGTTTGTTTCCCATTTTCAGTAAGGACAGAGATGTAATGAGTGCGTTCACCATCTACACCTGGTGTGACAATCTTTTCTTGCTTAGCTGGGAGGTTCGGATTTTCCTTCTTGATAACTTCAAATGGAATCTTTTCTGCTCTTGTGATGAGTTCCGGTTTGGTTTCAACATTGGCAGCTAGTTCATTTTCATCGAGGCTTCCTGAGTGAGTTGCCGCTGGTTTGAGGCCTAGGCGGGCTGCCTTGAGTTTGGCTACGAGAGCGTCTAACTCGGCTTGTTTGCTACGGTTGAGGTTGTAGTTAATAGCTTCTTTAGCTGCATTTAGGGCATCGAGACTTTCTTTGCTGTATCCTTCCAAGTTAGTAGGGATTTGAGCAAGCTCCTCACGGAGAGCATTGTAGTCAGCGTGGAAGTAGTCTTTGTTGTGATCTGCGAAGGCAGTCATGAGTTCAAAGATTTCTTCTTCCTTGTACTCAGCACTTGGTCTATCTGCCCAGATAGCAAGCATACTACCAATAGTAGGAAGGTCAACTTCAGGGTATTTAGTTGATGCTAGTTGATTAAATGGAGTTTTCTCGGTATTTTCGAGAGCTTTTTTGAGGAAGCCGCCACCATCTTCTGGTTTTTGACCGAGAATGTAGTACCAGTCTCCGTTGGTATTAAGGAATTTATAGCCTTTACTTGCAAGGTACTGTGGAGATGCAAGGTTATAGCCCCACCATCCTTTAGACCAGTAAGAGATGATGACATCCTTGTCAAACTCAACATCATCCTTGTCCTCGTAGTAGAAACCATCGTTGAAGGCCATTGGTTGAAGGCCTCTTTCTTTGGCCATGGCAGCAAGGGTGTTAGAGTACTCAGCAAACTTTCCATAGAGTCCATACCATTTGAGGTAGTACCAGCCTTGCGCGTTGGTAGCATCATTGGCATATTCGTCTGTACCGTAGTTGAAGATCTTAGTTTTGCCTGCAAAGAAGTCCATATACTTGCCGATGAGGGCTTTGACAAAGTTCATCGCTTCTTCGTTTTCAAGGTCCATGGTTGTTTTGGATACCTTGTCAAAGTTGGCTTGAGGATTCTTGATTCCAAGTTTTTCCATAGCGACGAGCATGGCATCCATGTGACCTGGGCTGTTGATCGCTGGGATGAGTCCGAGGCCTTTTGATTTTGCGTACTCGATCAATTCAGTGATTTCAGCTTGACTAAGAGTGGTTCCGTTTGGATCATCGTAGTAAGCTTTTGTTCCTTCGATGATGGCCTTTTTGACATCGTCACTTGCATAAGTTTTGCCGTTAGCTGTGATGGTCATGTCATCAAGGAGGAAGCGAAGTCCATCATTTCCTAGGAGAAGATGCACATCAGAGTAGCCGAGTTCGCTCGCCTTGTCTACGATGCGTTTGAGTTGGTCGAGCGTGAAGTACTTACGTCCAGCATCGATAGAGATTACTTTGTTCTTGGCAAGCTTTTCAACTTCGCGTTTCGCGTCTTCTTCTTTTTGAGCTTCTGGTGTGAAGGTCAAATTGCTTACAGCTTCTTGGAGTTTTGCGATTGCTTGGTCAATGGTATCTTGTTGGGCACGGCTGAGGTTGCTATCAAGTGAGCGAATGGCTTTTTCAGCTTCTTTTACAGCTGCGACACTTTCTGCAGTATAGCGGTTAAGGTCTGTTGGTACTTCTTTCAGAGCTTGCTCAGCAGACTCATAGTCAGCTGCGAAGTATTCAGCATTGGCATTTGCGAAGCTACGCATGAGTTTGAAGAGGCGTGATGGTGAATAGCGTGCAGATGGGGTATCCGCCCAAGCAGCTACCATACCCCCGATGAACGGGATAGTAGCCCCATCAGATTTTGGTACAGAAGTGATTGGAGTGTTCTTGATACCATTGAGTCCTTGGTCGAGGTTGTACCATCCTTGGCCATCGGCATTTCGTCCGAGGACGTAGTACCAAGCATCATTGGTATTAAGGATTTGGTGGCCTTTTTCAACTAAAAGTTTAGAAGAAGCGACGTCGTATCCGCCCCATCCACCAGTCCACATAGAAACGATGATGTCTTTGTCAAAGGTTCCAAAGCTAGTGTCGCTATTATAGTAGATACCATCGTTAAAGGCCATTGGTTTGAGGCCGTGAGATTTGACGATGCGAGCAAGGTCGTTGGCGTAGGCGATAAATTTATCATAACCCTTGTCAGGGAATCCATCTTCTGGATACCATTTATAGGCTTGAAGAACGCTCCAGCCTTTGGCGTCTGTAGCATCATTGGCGTACTCGTCCAGTCCGATATTGAAGATGTCAGATTTGCCAGCGAAGTAAGCAGCATACTTGTCGATCAGAGCTTTGGTAAATGCAAGAGCTTCTTTGTTATCAAGGTCAACGGTACGAGCAGATTCCTTACCAAAGTAGTTGAAGTTCGGTTTTTGGATACCTAATTCTTTCATGGCATGCAAAATCGCATCCATGTGACCAGGGCTGTTTACAGTTGGGATGAGGCCAATGCCTTTATTTTTAGCATAGTTGATCAAGTCCGTCATCTGGCTCTCTGTCAAGTGGTTGCCGTTTGGATCCTTGTAGTAGGCATCTGTTCCATTTTCGAGCGCACGTTTGACATCATCACTTGCATAGGTTTTGCCATTGGCTTTGATGGTCATGTCGTCCAACATGAAACGCATGCCATCGTTTCCAACTAGTAAATGAAGATCCGTGTAGCCGTAGTGTTTGGCTTTGTCGATGATTTCTTTTAGTTGGTCTGGAGAGAAGTACTTGCGTCCAGCATCAATTGAGATCATTTTTCTTTTAGCCAGTTTTTCATTTACCTGAGGTGCTCGTTCAGTGTTAGGAGTAGTTGCTGCAGGTGTGGCTGCTTCATTTTTCTTTTCTGAAGGAGTGCTTTCAGCAGGAGTTTCAGCTGGGGCAGGGCTTTCTTTCTCGGCAGTAGGAGATGGAGCAGCATTTTCTGTCACAACTGGTGCGCTTGGCTCTTCTGTTTTTGGAGCAACTGTATGAGGAGCCTCCGTGTCTTCTTTGACATCCTCTTTTACAGGTTCTTCAGCCTTTTCTTCCAGTTTTTCTGAGGCCTTGAACTCTCCAACCTCATCGGGTGTTTGCGGATTCTCCTGGACAGTTTGAACTGTTTCCTCAGTTGTTGGAGCCGGAGTAATCCCGTCGGCAGCTACGACTTGTGCGCTAAAAGCAAATCCTATAAGTACAGAAGCTGCTCCAACCGCGTATTTACGAATGGAAAAACGCTGTTTCTTTTCTAGTTTCATGACAAAACCTCCTTGTTGTTATCGTATATGATAGCGTTTACATAAAACCGATTTTATTTTATTATCTAAGGGGTAAAATGTCAAGTGGGTTTATATAAGAACTATAATAAATGGAGGAAAACATAAGATTTAGGAGAAAATTGCCAATAAAAGATAAAGATAGAAGGAAAAATGAAGCAAGTATTTAACTTGTTTTTAGTAAAAACGCTACTAATTAAATAAGAACCTTTCATAGCATTTTCATAGCTTCTTTCTCGTGCTATAATTAAATACAGAAAAAGCCTGAGCTGGGCTCAGGCTTTTTCTTAATGACCTCGGTTACATGAGATGAATTTGATTTTGTAGTAGTCTGCTCGCTTATAAGTTTCACTATAGGCAAGGACTTGGCCAGTGGCCTCAAGTTTTGTAGTCTTCGTTTGGAAGACAGTTGGGAATTGTGTATCGATTCCGAGTACAGAAGCAGCATGCTCTGGTGTTGGGAATGCGATTTCGTTGATTTCCTCAAAATGTTCATCACTCATGTGAATGCGGTAATCCAATTTGAAACGTGTATAGATAGAGCTATAATATTCAAGATTTGGATAGTTGGCATTGATGTATTGCTCAGGAATATAAGATGTGTGGTAGATGTATGTCACGTCGTTTGTCTGACGAATACGTTCAATCTTATAGTAGAATTGATCTCCACGTAGTCCAAGTTTATCTAAATATTCAAGTTTGTTTCCACGCTCGATAGAAAGGACAGTAACTTTATCGTCTTTTGTTTCAAAGACTTCAACATCTGAAAACTCAACGAGTTTGTGCTTGCGGGCACGTGAAACGAAAGTACCTTTACCTTGTTGGCGGACAATGTAGCCGTCTTTAGCAAGGTCATTCAAGGCACGAACAACTGTGATTGAACTCACATCGTACATTGCGATCAATTCGGCTTCTGTATAAAATTTATCTCCACTTGCAAATTGACCAGAGATGATTTTGTTTTTTAATTCATCTTTAATATATTGGTATTTAGGAATAGCCATAAATTTCACCTCGATTCTCTTTCTCCAATTTTGATTTTACCACAAATATAGAGAAAAGAGTAGTATTAAGGTCAAAAAATTAAAATAATAGACTAAAAATGTTATTTTACATGTAAAAAAATCCATTTGATGTTCTTGTGAATTATCATACATAAAAAGATCGTTTTCATGCTATTTTTAGATAATTTCGGTAAACAGTAAGTAAAAAAATAGAAAAATTTTAAATAATTTTCTAAAACCTATTGACAAATGCAAAAGATTTGATTATAGTTAATATTATAACAAATGAAAGCGCAAACTTAATTCGTCAGAGGTAATAACATGACCAGATTTAAAATTGAGGACGATTTCTATTTAGACGAAAAACCGTTCAAGATTTTGTCCGGCGCCATTCATTATTTTAGGATTCCAGCAGAGGATTGGTATCATTCTCTCTATAACTTAAAGGCGCTTGGCTTTAATACAGTCGAGACCTATGTGGCTTGGAATTTACACGAACCTGTTGAAGGGGAGTTTGATTTTGAAGGTGCCAGAAATTTGGAGAGATTTCTTCAAATTGCACAAGATCTAGGTCTCTATGCCATTGTACGCCCGTCTCCATTTATCTGTGCGGAATGGGAATTTGGTGGCTTGCCGGCTTGGCTCTTGACAAAGGACATGCGAATTCGCTCGTCCGACCCGGCCTACATCGAGGCTGTTGCTCGCTATTATGACCAATTATTGCCAAGGCTTGTGCCTCGCTTGTTGGATAATGGTGGAAACATTCTTATGATGCAAGTCGAAAATGAATATGGCTCTTATGGAGAAGATAAGTCTTATCTACGAGCAATTCGGAAATTGATGGAAGACCGAGGGATTGATTGCCCACTCTTTACTTCAGATGGCCCATGGAGGGCTACTCTGAAAGCCGGAACCTTGATCGAAGACGATCTCTTTGTGACAGGAAACTTCGGTTCTAAAGCTCCGTACAACTTTTCACAGATGCAGGAATTCTTTGATGAGCATGGCAAGAAATGGCCCCTCATGTGTATGGAATTCTGGGATGGTTGGTTCAACCGTTGGAAAGAACCCATCATTACACGGGATCCTAAAGAATTGGCAGAAGCTGTTCGAGAGGTATTGGAACAAGGCTCTATCAACCTTTACATGTTCCATGGTGGAACAAACTTTGGTTTCATGAATGGTTGCTCGGCTCGAGGAACTCTGGATTTGCCACAAGTCACATCTTACGACTATGATGCCCTTCTCGATGAAGAAGGAAATCCAACTGCTAAATACTTAGCAGTCAAGAAGATGATGGCAACCCACTTCCCAGAGTATCCACAGTTGGAACCACTCTATAAGGAAAGCATGGAGATAGGGTCCATTCCATTGGTCGAAAAAGTTTCCTTGTTTGAAACCCTGGATAATCTCTCTAGTCCTACTGAAAGCCTCTATCCAAAAGCGATGGAAGAACTTGGTCAAAGTTATGGCTACCTTCTCTACCGCACGGAGGCAAGTTGGGATGCAGAAGAGGAACGTCTCCGTATCATCGATGGACGTGACCGAGCTCAACTCTTTGTAGATGGTCAATGGATTGCTACTCAATACCAGACAGAGATTGGTGAAGACATCTACTGTCAGGGCAACCGAGAAGGCTTTTCAGAGATTGACATCTTGATTGAAAATATGGGGCGTGTCAACTACGGTCATAAGTTCTTGGCAGATACGCAGCGTAAAGGAATTCGAACAGGTGTCTGCAAGGATCTACATTTCTTATTGAATTGGAAACAATATCCACTGCCACTGGATAATCCTGAGAAGATTGATTTTTCAAAAGGATGGATAGAAGGACAACCAGCCTTTTACGCTTTCGACTTTACTGTTGAAGAGCCGAAGGATACCTACTTAGAATTGTCTGAGTTTGGTAAGGGAGTTGCCTTTGTCAACGGGCGTCACCTAGGGCGTTTCTGGAACGTCGGCCCGACCCTCTCACTTTATATCCCTCATAGTTATCTCAAGGAAGGTGCTAACCGCATCATTATCTTTGAAACTGAGGGCGAATATAAAGAAGAGATTCATTTAACTCGTAAACCTACACTAAAACACATAAAGGGGGAAAACTTATGACAATTGTAGGATGCCGTATCGATGGACGTTTGATCCACGGTCAAGTAGCCAATCTTTGGGCTGGAAAACTAAATGTTTCACGCATTATGGTTGTAGACGACGAAGTTGTTAACAACGATATTGAAAAGAGTGGTTTGAAACTTGCGACACCACCAGGTGTGAAACTCAGTATCTTGCCAGTTGAGAAAGCAGCAGCAAATATCCTTGCTGGTAAATACGATAGCCAACGTCTCTTTATCGTTGCACGTAAACCAGACCGTTTCCTTGGTTTGGTCGAAGCAGGTGTTCCGCTTGAAACACTCAACGTCGGCAATATGTCTCAAACACCAGAAACTCGCTCTATCACACGTTCTATCAACGTGGTAGACAAGGATGTGGAAGACTTCCACAAACTAGCAGAAAAAGGTGTGAAACTCACTGCTCAAATGGTTCCAAATGATCCAGTTTCAGACTTTTTGAGCTTATTAAAATAGGAAAAAATTTTTAGGAGGTCATTGTTATGATACAATGGTGGCAAATTTTACTTCTCACTTTGTACTCAGCTTATCAAATCTGTGATGAGTTGACAATCGTTTCATCTGCAGGTTCCCCTGTATTCGCTGGTTTCATTACTGGTTTGATCATGGGAGATGTGACAACTGGTTTGTTTATCGGTGGTAACTTGCAGTTGTTCGTTCTCGGGGTTGGTACCTTCGGTGGTGCTTCTCGTATCGACGCAACTTCTGGTGCGGTTCTTGCAACAGCATTCTCTATCTCTCAAGGTATTGATACAGACCTTGCGATTACAACAATCGCTGTACCAGTAGCAGCTCTCTTGACTTACTTCGACGTTCTTGGACGTATGACAACTACTTTCTTCGCTCACCGTGTGGATGCTGCAATCGAACGCTTTGACTACAAAGGTATCGAACGCAACTACCTACTTGGTGCGCTTCCATGGGCTCTTTCTCGTGCCCTTCCAGTATTCTTCGCTCTTGCTTTTGGTGGTGCTTTCGTACAATCAGTAGTAGACCTTGTTAAAGAATACCAATGGGTTGCAGACGGTTTGACACTTGCAGGTCGTATGCTTCCAGGTCTTGGATTTGCAATCTTGCTTCGTTACCTTCCAGTTAAACGTAACCTTCACTACCTTGCAATGGGATTCGGTTTGACAGCTATGTTGACTGTTCTTTACTCATATGTAACAGGTCTTGGTGGAGCCGTTGCGGGTATCCTTGGTACTCTTCCTGCTGATGTTGCTGAAAAGATTGGCTTTGCTAACAACTTCAAAGGTTTGTCTATGATCGGTATCTCTATCGTAGGTATCTTCCTTGCAGTTGTTCACTTTAAGAACAGCCAAAAAGTAGCTGTAGCAGCACCTTCTACACCATCAGAAAGTGGGGAAATTGAAGATGACGAATTCTAATTACAAACTTACAAAAGAAGATTTTAATCAAATCAACAAACGTAGCTTGTTTACTTTCCAATTAGGTTGGAACTACGAACGTATGCAAGCTTCTGGTTACCTTTACATGATCTTGCCTCAATTGCGTAAAATGTATGGGGATGGAACTCCTGAATTGAAAGAAATGATGAAAGTTCATACTCAATTCTTCAATACTTCTCCATTCTTCCATACAATTATCGCTGGTTTTGACCTTGCCATGGAAGAAAAAGATGGTGTAGGTTCAAAAGATGCCGTTAACGGTATCAAGACAGGTTTGATGGGACCATTCGCTCCTCTTGGAGATACGATCTTTGGTTCACTTGTACCTGCTATCATGGGATCTATCGCAGCAACTATGGCGATCGCTGGCCAACCATGGGGTATCTTCCTTTGGATCGCAGTTGCAGTTGCTTATGACATCTTCCGTTGGAAACAATTGGAATTTGCCTATAAAGAAGGGGTTAACCTTATCAATAACATGCAAAGTACCTTGACAGCTTTGATTGACGCTGCATCTGTACTTGGTGTCTTCATGATGGGTGCTCTTGTAGCAACAATGATCAACTTTGAGATTTCTTACAAATTGCCAATCGGTGAAAAGATGATTGACTTCCAAGACATCTTGAACTCAATCTTCCCACGCTTGCTTCCAGCAATCTTTACTGCCTTTATCTTCTGGTTGCTTGGTAAGAAAGGTATGAACTCTACTAAAGCGATCGGTATCATTATCGTTCTTGCAGTAGGTCTTTCATTCATCGGTAAATTCTTGCTTGGAATGGGCGCATAATTTATGAGTAAATCATTAATTTTGGTGAGTCATGGTCGTTTCTGTGAAGAACTTAAAGGTAGCACAGAAATGATCATGGGCCCACAGGACAACATTCATGCAGTGGCTCTTCTTCCAGAAGATGGTCCAGAAGAATTTACTGCAAAATTTGAAGCTGCTATTGAAGGGTTGGATGATTTCCTAGTCTTTGCGGACCTTCTCGGTGGTACACCATGTAACGTGGTAAGCCGTTTGATCATGGAAGGTCGCGACATTGAACTCTACGCAGGGATGAATCTTCCAATGGTGATTGAATTTATCAATGCGAGCCTTACAGGTGCAGATGCGGACTACAAGAGCCGCGCTGCAGAAAGTATTGTGAGAGTCAACGATCTGTTAGCGGGCTTCGATGATGACGAAGATGAATAATACTCTTCGAAAATCAAATTCAAACTACGTCAGCGTCGCCTTGCCGTATAGATGTTACTGACTTCGTCAGTTCTATCTGCAACCTCAAAGCAGTGCTTTGAGCAACCTGCGGCTAGCTTCCTAGTTTGCTCTTTGATTTTCATTGAGTATAAGATGTGACTTAGAGCATCTTATATAGAATATACATGGGAATGGGAGTCACTCCCATTCCCATATTTTCAATAGGAATGAAACAACAATAGATTAGAGGAACTCTATGCTAAATTACACAAAAGAAGAATTACTTGAACTGGGTGCAGAAATCACGACTCGTGAGATCTACCAACAGCCTGATGTATGGAAAGAAGCTTTTGAAGCCTATCAAGCAAAACGGGAAGAAATTGCAGCCTTCCTACAAGGGATTGCTGATAAACATGACTATATCAAGGTCATCTTGACAGGTGCTGGAACTTCTGCTTATGTGGGAGATACCTTGGTACCATACTTTAAGGAAGTCTATGACGAACGCAAATGGAATTTCAATGCCATTGCGACAACTGATATTGTTGCCAATCCAGAAACTTATTTGAAAAAAGATGTGGCGACTGTCCTTGTTTCCTTTGCTCGTAGTGGAAATTCGCCTGAAAGTGTGGCGACTGTTGATTTGGCCAAAGCCTTGGTAGATGAGCTTTACCAAGTGACGATTACTTGTGCAGCGGACGGGAAATTGGCTCTTCAAGCTCATGGTGATGAGCGCAATCTTTTGCTCTTGCAACCAGCTGCTTCCAATGACGCTGGATTTGCCATGACTTCTAGCTTTACGTCCATGATGTTGACAGCTCTCTTGGTCTTTGATCCTACAGAATTTGCTGTGAAAGCTCAACGTTTTGAAGTTGTGACGAGCCTTGCGCGTAAGATTCTAGACAATGCAGAAGATGTTAAAGAGCTGGTTGACCTCGACTTTAACCGTGTTATCTACCTGGGTGCAGGTCCTTTCTTTGGACTTGCTCATGAAGCACAGCTCAAGATTTTGGAATTAACAGCTGGTCAAGTGGCGACCATGTATGAAAGCCCAGTTGGCTTCCGTCACGGTCCAAAATCTCTTATCAACGAAGATACAGTTGTTTTGATCTTTGGTACAACGACAGACTACACTCGCAAGTACGACTTGGACTTGGTTCGTGAAGTGGCTGGTGATCAGATTGCTCGTCGTGTTGTGCTCTTGAGTGATCAAGCCTTTGGTCTTGAAAATGTCAAAGAAGTAGCCCTTGGCTGTGGCGGTGTCTTGAACGATATTTACCGTGTCTTCCCTTACATCGTATATGCTCAACTCTTTGCCCTATTGACTTCACTCAAGGTAAAAAATAAACCAGATACACCATCTCCTACAGGTACCGTAAACCGTGTGGTACAAGGTGTAATCATTCATGACTATCAAAAATAAGGAAGTGTCTATGAGTAAATTACAATTAAGTCCCAATAAAGTAGCTTGCTTGCAAAAACTCTCTGACGAGAACGGCATTATCTCAGCTCTTGCCTTTGACCAACGTGGTGCTTTGAAACGCCTCATGGCTCAATACCAAACAGAAGAGCCAACAGTGGATCAAATGGAAGAACTCAAAGTCTTGGTTGCAGATGAATTGACTAAATACGCATCCTCTATGCTTCTTGACCCCGAGTATGGTCTCCCAGCTACAAAAGCGCTTGATGCTAATGCTGGTCTTCTCCTTGCTTATGAAAAAACAGGATACGACACAACTAGCACCAAACGCTTGCCTGATTGCTTGGATGTTTGGTCTGCAAAACGCATTAAAGAACAAGGTGCAGATGCAGTCAAATTCTTGCTTTACTACGATGTAGACAGTTCTGACGAACTCAACCAACAAAAACAAGCCTACATCGAACGCATTGGCTCTGAGTGTGTGGCGGAAGACATTCCATTCTTCCTTGAAATCTTGGCTTACGATGAAAAAATCGCTGACGCAGGTTCTGCAGAATATGCCAAAGTGAAACCACACAAGGTTATCGGTGCCATGAAGGTCTTCTCAGACCCACGCTTCAACATCGATGTTTTGAAAGTGGAAGTTCCAGTCAACGTCAAATACGTTGAAGGCTTTGGTGATGGAGAAATCGTTCATACTCGTGAAGAAGCAGCAGCCTTCTTCAAAGCACAAGACGAGGCAACTAACTTGCCATATATCTACTTGAGTGCAGGTGTGTCAGCTAAACTCTTCCAAGAAACGCTTGTCTTTGCCCACGAATCAGGCGCAAACTTTAATGGTGTTCTTTGTGGCCGTGCTACATGGGCTGGATCAGTTGAAGCTTACATCAAAGATGGTGAGGCAGCAGCTCGTGAATGGTTGCGCACAACAGGATTTGAGAACATTGACGAACTCAACAAGGTTCTTCAAACAACAGCGACTTCATGGACTGAACGTGTGGAAGCATAAAACAAGTATAGAAGAATCCCTTTTTGTTAAGAAGATACTTAAGGTTTTCTGACAAAGGATTCTGAAAATAGAAACTACAACCATAGATGGTGAATACACTTTCTATGGTTTGTTTACTTAAGAGAAATGGATCAAAGGAGAGAAGAATGAAAGCATACACAGAGCGTGTATTTGGAAATCATGAGGGCAAGGATGTCTTGGCCTATCGCTTTGAGACTGATGGTGGTTACCAGCTTGAAGTTATGACTTATGGTGCGACCATCTTGCGCTATGTCACACCTGATAAGGCTGGAAATTTTGCCAATGTGATTTTGGGTTTTGATGATTTTGCTAGCTATGTAGGCAATAGTCCCAAGCATGGAGCAAGTGTAGGTCCTGTAGCGGGCCGTATTGCAGGTGCAACATTTGAGCTCAATGGTCAGACCTATAATCTTGAAGTCAACAACGCTAGCAACTGTAACCACAGTGGCTCAACAGGTTGGGATTCGAGCTTGTTTGAATTGACTGAGGTGAGCGACCATGGCTTGACTCTCTACACCGAGCGTACAGACGGGACAGGAGGATTTCCTGGTAATCTTAAGATCTGGATTAGCTACCACTTGGAAGAAAATGGTGCCTACGAAGTCAGCTATAAGGTGACGACTGACCAGGATACGCTTGTTAATCCAACCAATCACAGCTACTTTAACTTGTCTGGTGATTTCACGCAGACAGTTGACCGCCATGTCTTCCAGCTAAATACGGAGGGCATTTACCCAATCGCTCCGGACGGTGTTCCGGCTAAGACTCCAGATGCTACTCGTGATGTAGTCAAACACATCTACAATGGTGCTTTGTTGAAGGACATCTTTGCAGAGGAAGATGAGCAAATCCAGTTGGTATCTGGTTTGGATCACCCATTTGCTCTTCCTGCGGGTCATGACAATGCTGGTTTCCTTTATGACCAAAACTCAGGTCGCTTCCTGCTTTTCAAGACAGAGGCCCCTTGCTTTGTGGTCTACACAGCAAACTTTGTGGATGAGAGTGTCATCATAGCTGGTCAGCCAATGGTACAGCACAATGGAATTGCCCTTGAAGCGCAAGCTTTACCAGATGCCATTCACAGCAACCTCAAAGACCAAGTCATTCTCAAAGCAGGGCAAACTTTCACCAGCAAAACTCGCTACGAGCTTGTTGTAAAATAAAAAGAAGAGCTGGTTTGCAGCTCTTTTGAGTTGTCTTCGTTGACATTTCATCTCAATAGTGTATAATTGATGTAATTAATAAAGTTACAACAAAAAGGAGACACCCTATGACTTATGCATACCAAAGCCACATTTACCTAGCAGAGGCGGTTTTAAATGTCAAGGATTTGACGAGTCAAACGGCTTTTTATCACCAGATTATTGGCTTAGAGATTTTATCTCAAACAGAGACAGAAGCGATTTTGGGACTTGGCAGAAAAGCCTTGGTCCACTTGATTCAGGCAGAAAAAGCTGGGGAAGTAAGGGAGCATTATGGGCTCTACCATCTAGCGATTTTATTGCCGACACGAAAAGCCTTGGCAGATGTCCTGAAACACTTAAGTGATTTGCGCATTCCTCTGATCGGAGGTGCGGATCATGGATACAGTGAGGCCCTTTATCTGGAGGATTTGGAAGGAAATGGCATTGAACTCTACCGTGATAAACCAGTTTCTTCATGGGATATTCGAGAAGATGGTCGCATTATCGGTGTGACTGAGGCTCTTGCGGCACAGGATATTTATGAGTTAGGGGAAAAGGTGGATCCCTTTGTCCTAGCTGAAGGGACGAGAATGGGGCATATCCATCTATCGGTTAAGGATAGTCGCGCGGCGAGTCAGTTTTATCAAAAGGTGTTAGGGCTAGAGGATAAATTTAGCATCCCTAGTGCTAGTTGGATTGCAGCTGGGGACTACCACCATCACTTAGCAGTCAATGAATGGGGAGGAAAAAATCTGGCTCCACGTAAGGCAGGCATGCCTGGCTTGGCCTACTACGTCCTTGAGGTCAAAAGCAAGGAAGAACTCTTAGCCATCGTTCAGCAAGCACAAGAGGTAGAAGCACCAATCAAGTGGGTAAATTCGAGTGAGTTGAATCTTGTAGACCCAGATGGGATTGTGACCCGCATTCGCTTGGAACGATGAGATGTGAAAAACACATCATAGACATAGGAAAAGGCGGATAAGCTCGCATTCTGTTTTTAGAATGCGGACTTGTCCGCTTTTTTATGAAATGACGAAAGCTTTCTTGGCTCTGGCAAAGGCATTGGTCGGGGATGTTTTCCCTTTTCTGGGGGTTCATGCTATAATACTAATAAACTTTTCTTTCTCTGGGAAGGCAAATGCCAAAAATCAGCTAGAATGCTGGCAATCGTTGTCACGATGCTTTTAAGAGAAAGTAGAACTTTGTTTGAACATCCGTATTGAGTTTAGGAAATGGTAATAAGATGGACACAAGTGTAAAAAATTTAATCAGTATGGGCCCTCTGGAGGACTCTTTTATCTATTATGATTTGGGGAATCAAGTATTCTACAGTGCAAAACAAGGCATGAATTATTCAGCCATTGCAGTCCCTATTGCAATCTATTCCTTGCAACGGCTGTCAAAGTTGCTCAACCAAACCTTTGGAGATGTCTCCTCCCCTTTCAATCTGATTTTCTTTATCCTGATGTCTCTGTTTTTGGTTTTCGGGACCATTCTCCTTGCCAAATCTACCCGACGTAACATGAAGACAGATAGATTTAGAAAAGTTCGGCTGACAAAAGCCAATATCAAAACACTTAGGAGAAAATCAAGGGCGTTGACAGTAGTTGGCTACATTTTTGTTTTAATAACGATTTTTTCAGCCTATCGTTATCTGGCTGTTTCTGATTTTCAGTTTTTACTTATGTACATGTTAGGGATTGGTATTCTTACATATATAGTCTATGATTTTCGGATGAAAACGCGCAAACGACTGTTCAAGGATCTGATGGAGACATTACAGGACGGTAGCCGAGGGAAAGAGGGAGACATGTAAGATGAGAAAAATCATTTATATAGGCCAAGGAAACCAGCAATCCGTCTACTATAACACAAAGACGAGAGAGGCTTTAGCGACAGAATCTAGCGCCTCGTCAGAAACCGACGGTGCCATCAGTTCAAAGAAATCCAAGTGGCCTTGGGTTGTCTTCTTTATTTTCTTGCTAGTTGCTATTATCGGTATTTGGCTTCGTTCCTTGCTAGCGCCCTTTAGATTGAGTGAGTGGATGGCACCTATCCATCTAGCCGCTATCCTTTTCGTTTTTATCGGAAGTGTTTATGGATTTGAAAAACTGTTCTACAGTGGGGCTAAGTCGCTTGTCCCAGCAAGTGAAGAACAGTTTAAAGATGCAGTTGAAAGTAGTAAATTTTGGAAAAAATCTCCGGATAAGGAACCAACAGTCGATAAAATCATCTTGTATTTATTTGTTATCCTCGTTCTTCTATTTGTTTTTGTTATTGTTGTGTTCTTTGCCATACCTGGGACCTTCATTCCTTACTATGAACATGAATGGTTTGAGCCGTCGATGTTCATGGTGCCAATCGGAGCAACGATCGTCCCAATTAGTGTCGTACTGCTCTTGTTCCAAAACAACCCTATCCGCTGGCTGTTAGCCGTACGAAAATACAAGCAGGGGAAAGTATTATTTAGGGAAGAGAAGAACTAGAAACACGAGAGAAACGCTATTACCATTACCAGTGGTTGGTGATGGTGATGTTTTATCAACAACCTATGATAAAATTGAAGTTTCTGATTATAGTGATTAGTGAAAACTGTGGTGATTTTATATGAGAAAAATAATTTTTATTGGACAGAGCGGTGATAAGGCCGTTTACTATAATACGCGAACAAAAGAGGCTCTTGTAGCAGATAAGAGTGCCTTGTTAAATACAGAAGGGGCTAGGAGATCGAATAGGGGGATTGCTCCTTTAATTGCTATATTCTCTTTGTTAGGTTTACTCGGAGGATTTGTTGCAATACCAATTTTCTCAGGCCTTCGTTATAATAGTGGGATGGTTCCTATTTTTATTCTTTGTCTTTCCTTTATCCTATTTGGATTTATATGGATGATGGAAGTCGCCTTATATAAAGGAGTGAAACGAGTCCAAGGAGCAACAAAGAAAGAGTTTAAAGAAGCAGTTTATTCAAATTTGTTCTGGGAAAATTTTAGTGAGAAAAAAGCGACGTTTGCGAAAATGTTGGCTTTTATGATTGTCATGCTACTAGTTTTTATGACTACTATAGTAATATTTGCTGCTGCAATTCCGGGCACTATTGACTCATTCAATAAGCAAGAGGCATTTGATATACAAATCTTTTTCTCGCCTTTAGCAGGTCTCTTTCCTGCCTTGTTGTACCTTTTCTTATTCCAAAACAATCCAATACGCTGGCTTTTAGCTGTGCGAAAGTATGAACAGGGGAAAGTGATATTTAAGGAAGAGAAGTGAGAGGAGGATAGGATGAAAGAAAAGTATGTTGAGTTTTTAAGTATGGCAGTTGTGGATACTAGTCCTATAAAGCGTTTTGATATTATATAAATCACTGATGAGGGAAGATAATGAAAAAAATAATGAAATCAAAATTAGTTCAAGTCCTACTTCTTGCACTCACTGTCATAGGGCTATACTTTGCTTATCAGGCATATCGCAGACATGAACTTACTCAGTTTGTTATGTGGAGTCCAAGGGTAAAAATTGTGAATTATGAATTTTTGGATGATAACAAGGCGGTAGCAGTTGAGTGGGATAATGAGTCAGAATTAAAGGAAGCAGAAGAAGCTAAAAAATATGATTCGCGTGTCAATGTAGAAAAAATGACGAGAGTTAATGGAGAACGCTATATTATTCAGCAAAGTTATAAGTTAAAATCGGCTACGTATAAGTATTGGATTCTTGAAGAAGATGCGGTTCCATATTTGAAAAGTAATATTCCAGAGCAGGGAGAGTACTGGTTGTTAGACGTCTATGATACGAAAGATGGGACAATTAAACAAAAAACCTATGATGTATTCAAGATGGTGAGGGAATACAATAAGGATTATATTCCAAGAAGGGTTCGTGAATATAATTATTTCTTGTATACGGAACAAGGGAAAACTTACTTACCAATTAGTATGGCTGTTGGCCAACAGCCAGAACCGAAAACTGAAAATGGGCTTATTGATATAGAGGAAGGAAAGATAATAGCAACTACTCCATCTGGCAAAACTTCCAAAGACCTTTACAATAAAGAAAAGACTAAAGAACATAAAGATAACTTCGAAGATATACTTAATCAACATGATAGACTTTCAAATCAAAATTTCACCTTAGTTTTATCTAATTTTTTTCTAAAAAAATCTGTATCAAGTGATCAAGTTAGTTCTTTAGCAGATAAATATCCTAAAGTGTTTTCAATCTTAAAATCCGGCCCGTCTTCTAGATTATATTTCCTCGGAAAAGAAGATGTTCACTTTAAAATCTCTCTCTTAAATCTCGTTCTTCCAGAAGGTACCAATATTTTCAAGGATATCACTATTCCAGCAGCTAGTTCAAAAGATGGCCAGGAACATTTGGTTCAAAGCGAAGAAGAGTTCTTACAATATTATAAATCCAGTACGGAGGAAGAATAATGGGACAAAAGCATTTGTCTTATATTCCAATAGATATTGATAGTTGACATTGAATTTTAAATAGGGAGGAAAAAATGAAGAAGTTAGTTGTCGTCATCCTGTTATTGCTTCTTGGAGCTTGCTCTAATGGAAAGGAAGCAGGGGGGAACAGAGAAAAGTACACGTGAGACAGTTGTAAGTAAAGAGAAAGAATTGAAATTTGTAGTAGCACCACAATATGAAGGCCAAACGTCAGATTTAATTGAACTTGGTAAAAAATTGACCAAAGAACATCCAGAAATTGGAAGTAAGGGAAGTATGGCTATCTACTTTACAGGAGCCGTCTCAGATGGTAGAGCAGCACTAATGCTCGTCAATAAAACTGACGTAGATATCAAAAAAGATTTGGAGTTTTCACTGAGCTGGTCCTATGATGGCAAGGCCATTTTTGATAATCAAAAGATCAGCTATACTATCAAGGATAGTGGTGAGTTACCTTCTTACACAACTACATTAATTTTGTTACCACTTAATTCAGAACAATTGGAGCTTGTTGACTCGATGTCAGATCCATCTAAGATGAGACTTTCAATGTCCGATGTGAAGAGCGTAGAATAAGATAGGAGTTGAATATGACAACAGAAACCATTTTATTTTTAGTTGCTACCATCGTTATTCTTTTATCCTTGATCTTTTTATCTGGTACATATCTCTACCTTTATTTTCGGGATAAAAAGATGGTACGTCTTGCCAAATCGTCTGTTAAGGGAACGGTTGTGGGCTATAGTAATTTTCAGGCTGGGAATCCTCCGATTGTTGAATATACGGTTAACGGAACTACTTATAGCAAACCATTACGGTATTTTATAATCAGAACGGTTTCGCTTCCATGGGGGCCTATAAGTACATCTGATAACTTTACAAGAGAGGATATGTTGGCAAATTCACTAACCTTTTATCGTAATTCCTTTATATCGTTTAATAACTTAATGCGAACGCATTTCCCAGTCTATTCGAAGATGACAGTATGGTATGATCCTGAAAAACCAAACAGGGCTTATGTGGAACGATACTGTGGAATCAACAAACTTTATAAATTATTAGGCGTCGGTAGTGCTATATTGTTAATTATGGTCTACGCCGTTGTAGTGCTTGCTTATTTGTTAAAGAGGTGAGGTAATTCACATAATGTCACAAGAGAGATATTTGCAGATCAAAAAAGAGCATCAAGTTCGTAAGTTTGTGGGGCGTTTCCTCTTCATTCTTCTCGCTATACTCGATGTTCTACTGGTATCAAGTCATTCCAATTATGTCCCGCTTGTAACGGTGGCTATGGTAACGATTGTGCCTTTTAATCATTTTCTACTTGGTCCTCTTAGGAGACAGAAAAAAGCCATAGAAAAAGAGCATCCAGAATGGAAAATACTCAGTACAAAGGGAGTAAAGGTTCCCTCGGCTGAAGCCAATAAAAGAACCTTGGCTGGTATTGGGATCTTGATGGCCTTGTTGTTGTCTTTTGGGCTATTCTATAAACCTGTGAAACAGCCGAACGTCCAAGTAAACAAGCCACCTAAGCTTGATTTTAACACGCCTGGAACGTCCAAGTCTTCTGAGTCGTCCAGTTCCTCTAAGACCAAAGAATCCAGTTCCTCAGAGTCGAAATCCTCGTCTTCGACTGAACAAAGTTCTAAAACCGAAAGTTCAGAAACAAAGCCGTCAAAAAGCGAATCCAATAATCCTTATTACCAGATTCCAGGACTTACTGACGAACAGGTGAGAGATATCATATCGAAATCTGTGAAAGATTTAAGAGAAAAACAGTCAAAAGAAAAATCCGAAGAGTAGACTCGAGGACATCGATGTCCTTTCTGGATGAGTTCGTTTTGAGATTTTACTGTATAAAATAACAGGAGGAGTTCATATGAATAAAGAAGTGATTGGTTTGATAGTTGGGACAATCGTCATCTTCCTATCTTTTGTATTTGTGTGTGGGACCTTTCTTTTCCTCTATCTTCGAGATCAGAAGTTGGTCCGCTTTGCCAAGTCATCCGTACAGGGAACGGTTATCGGCTATAGCCGTTTTCGTGAGGGGTATCCACCTATCGTCGAATACACGGTGGCTGGGATTTCTTATAAGAAAACTTTGCAGTATTTTATGTTCAAAACGGTCACAATTCCGTGGGGGACTACTAAATTTTTAAAGTACTATACAAGAGAAGATATGCTGGCACCTTCGATCACTCGCTACAGCAACTCCTTTGTTTCCTTCAAACGCTTGATGCAGACCCATTTCCCCATTCATTCGGAACTGACGGTCTGGTATGATCCAGACAAGCCGACCAGGGCCTATGTCGAACGTTACAACGGAATGGACAAGTTTTACAAGTGGTTTGGTATCGGATTTGGGCTGGCTCTAGTTCTAGTCTATGGGATAGTGATCCTAGCCTTTTTGTCCAAGATATAAGGCATAAAAGTCAGTTGGTTAATAGGAAACTTTACTTCCCATCGAGTTTCAAGGAGGACAGAGTTTCTTTTCCATTTTCATGCTCACCTATCTTTTCTTTCTGATACAGAGGAGAGGTTGCCTCCTACAAATACAGACAGGAAGTGAATTTTGACAAAGCCCCTTATTCGAGATATAATGAAGAAAAAGTGACCAAGGATAAATTAATGACAAACTCAAAGTACATAACACGCCTGAAACGTTCAGAGGGCCAGTTGCGTGGGATTCAAAAGATGATTGAAGAAGATCGTGACTGCGCAGATATCATTACCCAGTTGACCGCAGTGCGCTCCAGTGTTGAGCGCGTGATTGAGATGATAATTACTGAAAATCTCACAGGCTGTATCAACCAACCACTAGACGACCCCGAGGCTCAAAAGGAACGCCTAGAAAAGGCCATCCGATATCTGATTAAACGGAAATAAACTAATTTGCTATTGATAAACAATGCAGACAAAGGTTTTTAAGTCTATTTCGATAAAGAAATCATGTCAGACAAACGGATGAGTTCCCCCAATACCAATGAGCAACCTCTTTTTAGATACCATCAATTTGTTTCGTTTTTTAGAAGCGACGGGCTACGAGCCCTATATCAGTGGGTTGCAGAAATGAAAAAACCGATTAAGGAACTTAATCGGTTTTTTCATTATTCTACTTGACCGGGCCAAGCATTCATACCACCTTCTACATTGATAACGGTGAGGCCTTGGGCGCTTAGAAATTCACAAGCAGATGCGGAACGGACTCCACCTTGACAGATGACATGATATTCCTGGTCAGGTTTGAGTTCTTTGTAACCTTGCTCCAAGGTACTTAAAGGCAGATTTTTGGCACCTGGTGCATGTCCTGCTTGGAATTCGTGCACTTCACGTACATCGATAAGGTTTAGATTTTCATTTAGGTATTTTTCATAAAAGTCAGCCATGCTGATACTTGTTTCCATATTCGACTCCTTCTGGATTAGACATTTTATATTGTGAATAAGCGCTATCAGGTTTTTGGACGGTAAATCCTGCCGCTCGAGGCTACGCTCTGTGATCTAGCTACGCAAAACGCTGATGTAGGCGTCTGGTTCATCCAAGTTCTCCCATAGTTTGTTTAGGGGGATATGAATGGTATCGACCTTGGGTCGCCCCCTGAAATTCGCCACTTGTCCCGTATATCTAGGGATTTTGGTCCTTAGTCAGATTGTCTTTGAGCGGACACCTTGGATATGGTCGCTCAGACCCTCGATAAGGTTCAAGGCTGCGTAGCCAATTATTTTATACTTCTAGATGACCTTACCTGTCCAAGCGCTCATACCACCTCGAACATTGATGACATCATAGCCTTTTTTCTTAAGCTTTTTCGCAGCTAGTTTGCTTCGCACACCAGAGTGACAAATGACATAAAGTGTTTCTTTTGTCGCAGGTGTATAAGATCCGATTTCCGTTAAAGGAACATTTTTTGCATTTTTGATATGACCTCTACGGAATTCCATAGGCGTCCGAACATCTAGTAGCTGAATCGGTTCTCTGAGTTTAGCTTCTAACTCGCTGGTAGAAATACTGTCAATTTTTGTAAATAATAAGTGAAACATAGGCACCTCCAAATATACCCTTATGGGGTATATTAAACCATGAAGTTAATCTTTTGTCAAGCAAGTTGTTTTAACTTGGGAGGGGATTGGTTTTGAGAGTTTAGAAAGCAGGCTATTCTTGACCTTTCAAGGGCTTTTTGATATGATGGGTCCAAAGTAAGTGTGAGGTGATGAGATGGCTAGCGAATACCAGAAAATGATAGCAGGGGAGCCTTACCGTCCGTCGGATCCTGAATTACGGACCTTGGCTCAGGCTTCTCGCCAAAAACAGGCTGCCTTTAACAAGGAAGAAGATCCCTTGAAGGGAGCAGATATTATCAAGACTTGGTTTGGCTCAACTGGACAAAATCTCTACGTCAATCCACGCTTGGTGGTCGATTATGGAGTCAATATTCATCTGGGGGAAAATTTTTATTCTAATTGGAATTTGACCATGCTGGATGTTTGTCCGATTCGCATCGGGAACAACGCCATGCTTGGCCCCAACTGTCAGTTTTTAACCCCACTCCATCCACTGGATCCGGATGAACGCAATTCAGGGGTCGAATATGGCAAGCCCATCACCATTGGAGATAATTTCTGGGCTGGAGGTGGCGTCATTGTCCTTCCTGGAGTGACACTGGGAAATAATGTCGTTGCAGGAGCAGGGGCCGTAATCACCAAGTCCTTTGGAGACAATGTCGTCCTAGGTGGCAATCCTGCGCGAGTTATCAAGGAAATCCCAGTAAAAGAAAACTAAAAAGAACAGCCTCGGCTGTTCTTTTTATAATCTTTATCTTAGTCTTATAGATTTTTCTTTTTTGGCTTTTTGGGTTAGAGTGACATCGCACTTGGGGATGTTGCTTTTAAAAACTATTAAATGCATTTTAGTACTCTCAAATTGTTTCTAGTAGCCCTTTCAAAAGAATACTGAGCGAAACTGAATTTAAGGAAACTTTCAGAAAAGTTTTAGTTTTGTTTCAGGAATCTTCTGTAGACTGTCTAGCTATATCATACGAAGGAGAGGAAAAAGGTATGAAATCAAAAAAATGGACCCTACTCGCAACGAGTTTAACGGCAATGGTGCTGATGGCAGCATGTTCCCAGTCAACAACTACATCCAATACCAATGCAACGACAAATAGTGCCACAACAACTGCAACAAAGACAAACCAATCATCCTATTTTACAGAGAAGGACAATGATACCTCTTATGACGAAAGCACAGCTTCTAAAATTGAGCTATCTGGCTCATCTGCAAACGTCTCTGGAGATGGGGTGACAGTCTCTGAATCAACAGTGACCATCACAAAATCTGGAACCTATGTGATTTCAGGTCAGTCTGACGGAGTGCAGATCAAGATCGAGGCAGATAAGTCGGCAGATGTTCATCTAGTCCTAAAAGGTGCGACCATGACCAATACCAATGCAGCGATATCTGCGACATCAGCTGGCCATGTCTACTTGACTCTAGCAGAGGGAACCACCAACAGTCTCTCTGACTCAAGCTCTAACAGTGACGAAAAAGCAGACGCAGTTCTTTTTTCTAAGGTGGATTTGACCATCAACGGGAAAGGAACTCTCAATGTAGATGGCAAGAAGAACAATGGTATCAAGGCCAACGACACCCTCCACATCACGGGTGGAACCTATAACATCACAGCAGTTGGCGATGCCTTTAATGTTAATGATGAACTCAACATCACTGGTACGACTATGACCATCGATGCCAAAGAGGATGGAGTCAAGGTGGACAATGATGAGGATACTTCAGTCGGAACCATGTACCTATCCAACAACAACATCACCGTTACAGCAGGAGATGATGGCATCCACGCTTCTGGAGACCTGGTTATCGATAGTGGTACCTACACCGTCAAGAATTCGACAGAAGGACTTGAAGGTAAGTCCATCACTATCAACGGTGGGGACATTACCATCTATTCGACAGATGATGGAGTCAATGCAGCTAATAAAAACGCCCAACAGAGTGAAATCTTCTTCACCATGAACGGTGGGAACCTGACAGTAGAAGTCGGTCAAGGAGACACAGACCCAATCGACTCAAACGGCAATATCACAGTTACAGGCGGAACCATTAAAATGACTGGTCAAACAGGTTTTGACTTTGATGGAACTGCGACCTACACAGGTGGAGATATCTATCTCAACGGTGAAAAACAAACGGGAATCGTCAACTCTATGCCTGGAGGCGGAGGACCAAATGGAGGCCCTCAAGGGGGCGGTCCAGCCTCTGGCGGACAAGGATAAAAAAGAATCTCCTTTCTCGAAAGAGAAGGGAGATTTTTGTGTTGTTACTAGAGGAAATGTAAAGACAACTCCTTGACACTCCGTCAGCTTTTGATACAATAGTACAAAATTAGAGGAGGTGGGTTATGATTCAGAAACATGCAATTCCCATTTTAGAGTTTGATGACAATCCCCAGGCGGTCCTTATGCCAACACATGAGGGGCTAGATTTAAAGTTGCCAAAGAAGTGCATCTATGCATTTTTGGAGGAGGAAATCGACCGTTATGCTCAGGAAGTAGGGGCGGACTGTGTTGGTGAGTTCGTTTCTGCCACCAAAACCTATCCAGTATATGTCATCAACTACAAGGGCGAGGAGATCTGTCTGGCCCAGGCGCCCGTGGGCTCTGCCCCAGCGGCCCAGTTTATGGATTGGTTGATTGGCTATGGTGTGGAGCAAATCATTTCCACTGGAACCTGTGGTGTCCTAGCCGATATAGAGGAGAATGCCTTTCTCGTCCCTGTTCGCGCTTTGCGAGATGAGGGGACAAGTTACCATTATGTAGCACCTTCTCGTTATATGGAGATGCAGATTGAGGCTGTCTCTGCCATTGAGCAAATCTTGGAACAAAGAGACATTTCTTACGAGGAGGTTATGACCTGGACGACAGATGGTTTTTACCGAGAGACAGCTGAAAAGGTTGCTTATCGTAAGGAAGAAGGCTGTGCTGTTGTGGAGATGGAGTGTTCTGCTCTTGCGGCAGTAGCTCAGCTACGTGGAGTTGCCTGGGGAGAACTGCTCTTTACTGCAGATTCCTTGGCAGATCTGGACAACTACGACAGTCGTGACTGGGGTTCTGAAGCTTTTGACAAGGCACTCGAACTCTGTCTTGCCATTGTGCACCACATGTGAGTGTTCTGACTGTTTTTATGGTAGAATGTAGCTATGTTATTCAAATCTTTTTTGGAAAAAATCAAGACGACGCTGTCTCGGTTATCGCCAGCCCGTCGCATCTTTTTAAGTTTTGCCCTAGTGATCTTCTTAGGCTCGCTTCTTTTAAGCCTCCCCTTTGTGCAAGCAACAACGTCACAAGCGACCTACTTTGATCATCTCTTTACAACGGTGTCCATGGTCTGTGTGACAGGGCTCTTCACCCTGCCAGTGGCCTCTACTTATAATATCTGGGGCCAGTTGATCTGTATGCTGTTGATCCAGATTGGTGGTTTGGGGCTCATGACCTTTATCGGAATCTTTTATATCCAAGGCAAGCAAAAGCTCAGTCTTCGTGGTCGGGAGACCATTCAAGAAAGTTTCAGTTATGGAGAAACCCAGTCTCTAAAGGACTTCATCCGCTCAATCTTTCTGACGACTTTTCTGGTGGAAGGAATTGGTGCCTTTCTCTTGAGTTTCCGCTTTATCCCTGAATTTGGCTGGGGCCGAGGGATGTTAACCTCTATCTTTTTGGCTGTTTCAGCCTTCTGTAATGCTGGATTTGATAATTTTGGAAGTACGAGTTTGGTAGCCTTTCAAACGGATCCCTTGATCAATCTAGTGATTGCAGGATTGATTATCACGGGTGGTCTAGGATTTATGGTCTGGTTTGACCTAGCGACTCAGTTTGGGAAAAAGAAAAAACGCCGCCTGCGTTTCCATACCAAGTTGGTTCTCTTTTTAACGGCGGGGATTTTGCTCTTTGGAACCGTATCGACTCTCTTAATTGAGTGGAACAATCCTGGAACGATTGGAAATCTCAGCGCTCCAGAGAAATTGCTAGTCAGCTTTTTCCAGACCGTTAGCATGAGAACGGCTGGCTTTGCTTCAATTGACTACACCCTGGCTCGACCAGTTACCTTACTGATCTACATCTTGCAGATGTTTCTGGGCGGGGCACCTGGAGGGACAGCAGGAGGGCTCAAGATTACGACCTTCTTTGTCTTGTTGGTCTTTGCTCGCAGTGAATTATTGGGCTTGCCTCATGCCAATGTAGCTCGGAGGACCATTGAACCCCGAACCGTGCAAAAATCTTTCAGTGTCTTTATTATCTTCTTGCTGACCTTCTTGCTGGGCTTGATCCTGCTAGGAATAACAGCAGAGGGAAATCCGCGTTTTATCTACCTCATGTTTGAGACCATTTCAGCCCTTGCGACAGTTGGAGTGACGGCAAATTTAACGCCGGAGTTAGGTAAGTTAGCCCTCAGCATCGTTATGTTGTTGATGTTTATCGGCCGTATTGGTCCCTTGACACTACTGGTCAGTGTAGCGGAATACCAGCCAGACAAGAAAGACACGATTCACTATATGAAAGCAGATATCACTATCGGATAAGAAAGGAAGAACGATGTCAGATCGGACAATTGGAATTTTAGGCTTGGGAATTTTTGGGAGCAGTGTTTTGGAAGCTCTAGCCAAGCATGACATGAATATCATTGCTATTGATGACCACGAGGAACGTATCAATCAATTAGAACCTGTGCTAACTCGTGGGGTAGTGGGCGATATTACGGATGAAGAACTCCTTCTATCAGCGGGGATTGACACCTGTGATACCGTAGTCGTCGCAACGGGTGAAAATCTGGAGTCCAGTGTTCTCGCGGTCATGCACTGCAAGAGTCTAGGAGTGCCGACCGTCATTGCCAAGGTCAAAAGCCATACAGCTAAAAAGGTGTTGGAAAAAATTGGTGCAGACGCAGTCATTTCACCAGAGTTTGAAATGGGGCGCTCTTTGGCGCAGACAATCCTCTTTCATAACAGCGTGGATGTCTTTCAGCTAGATAAGAATGTTTCGATTGTCGAGATGAGAATTCCCCAATCGTGGACTGGTAAAAGCCTCAGTCAGTTAGATTTACGTGGAAAATACAACCTCAACGTACTTGGTTTTCGTGCCTACGAAAATGCTCCTCTGGATGTCCAATTCGGACCTAATGACCTCTTGCAGGCAGATACCTACATCATGGCAGTCATTAATAACCAACATTTGGACACCCTAGCTGAACTGAGTGAGTAGGAGAGGAAGGGTACTCTCTTTCCCGATAATTAACGAGTCAATATAAGTATTTTATAAGAGGGATTTAAGAAAAATTTTAACTTTTTCTTAATCCTTTTTAATTTTAGGAGATTATACTAGAGTCATCAAAAAAAAGAAAACTCTAAGGAGAATCCTATGAAATTCAATCCAAATCAGAGATATACTCGTTGGTCTATTCGCCGTCTCAGTGTCGGTGTTGCTTCAGTTGTTGTGGCCAGTGGCTTCTTTGTCCTAGTTGGTCAACCAAGTTCTGCGCGTGCTGATGTCGTCAATCCGACTCCTGCCCAAGTCGTGCCAGGCGCTGCTTCGGTGAGTGAAAAGAGCGACTTACCAGCAGAGGTTCTCAAAAAAGCAGTCGATGTAGCTCTTCCTTCAGAACAGTCTGTTCCAACACCTAAAGCAAGTTTGGATACGACAAGCTCTTCAGAAAAAGCGGACGCAACTGCTAAAGAGCCGGCAGTAGCGCCAAAAGAAGAAGTACAAGCACAACCTGACTCTAAGAAACAAACAGAAGATGCAGTTAAACCTGTGGAAAGTCCTGCGCCTACAGTTTCTGGACAAGACCGTGAAGCTAGTGAAGCGCAAGCAGCGACCACCCCAGCTGAAGTGCAAAAAGGTGTGGCTGACAACATCAAAGACACAGTAGATGTCCCAGCCACTTACTTGGACAAGGCTAACTTCCCTGGTCCCTTCACAGCCGGTGTCAACCAAGTCATTCCATACGAATTCTTCGCTGGTGATGGTATGTTAACTCGTCTTATCTTGAAAGCTTCAGACAAAGCTCCATGGTCAGACAATGGAACGGCTAAAAATCCCGCCCTCCCACCAGTAGAAAAATTGGGCAAAGGTCTTTACTTCTACGAAGTAGACTTGGCAGGCACCCAAGGAAAATCAGATAAAGAGCTTCTTGACCTTTTGAAACAAAATGGTACACAAAGCTATAAAGCTACTATCAAGGTGTACGGTGCGAAGGACGGCAAGCCTGACTTAACTAACCTCGTAGCGACTAAAGATTTGACTGTTAATTTGAATGGTTTGACCACCCCAGCTGAAGTGCAAAAAGGTGTGGCTGACAACACCAAAGACACAGTAGATGTTCCAGCTTCATATTTGGATAGAGCCAACTTCCCAGGACCATTCACAGCTGGTGTCAACCAAGTCATTCCATACGAATTCTTCGCTGGTGACGGCATGTTGACTCGCCTTATCTTGAAAGCATCCGATAAGGCTCCATGGTCAGACAACGGAACAGCTAAAAATCCCGCTCTCCCACCAGTAGAGAAATTGGGCAAAGGCCTTTACTTCTATGAAGTGGATTTAGCTGGCACCCAAGGTAAATCTGATAAAGAGCTGCTTGACCTTTTGAAGCAAAACGGCACTCAAAGTTATAAGGCAACCATCAAAGTGTATGGTGCAAAAGACGGCAAGCCTGACTTAACTAACCTCGTAGCAACTAAAAATTTGGATGTCAACTTGAATGGTTTGACCACTCCAGCTGAAGTCCAAAAAGGTGTGGCTGACAACACCAAAGATACAGTAGATGTCCCAGCTTCTTACTTGGATAGAGCTAATTTCCCAGGCCCATTTACAGCTGGTGTCAATCAAGTCATTCCATACGAATTCTTCGCCGGTGACGGCATGCTGACTCGCCTGATCTTGAAAGCCTCTGATAAGGCTCCATGGTCAGACAACGGTTCAGCTAAAAATCCCGCTCTCCCACCAGTAGAGAAATTGGGCAAAGGCCTTTACTTCTACGAAGTAGACTTGGCTGGCACCCAAGGAAAATCAGATAAAGAGCTGCTTGACCTCTTGAAACAAAATGGCACTCAAAGCTATAAGGCTACCATCAAGGTGTACGGTGCAAAAGACGGCAAACCTGACTTAACTAACCTCGTAGCGACTAAAGATTTGACTGTTAATTTGAATGGTTTGACCACACCAAATCAGGTTAAAGAGTCTGCTTCAACCACACCAAATCAGGTTAAAGAGTCTGTTGTTAACAATGTCAAAGACATGATTGATGTTCCAGCTAGCTACCTTGATAAGGCTAATGTTCCTGGACCTTTCTTGGCCGGTGTCAACCAAGTTATTCCATACGAAGCTTTCGGTGGTGATGGTATGTTAACTCGCCTCTTGTTAAAAGCCTCCGACAATGCCCCATGGTCAGACAACGGAACAGCTAAAAATCCTGCTCTATTGCCGCTTGAAGGCTTGGCTAAAGGCCAATATTTCTACGAAGTGGATTTGAATGGCAATACGACAGGCAAAGAAGGACAAGCCCTTCTAGACCAACTTCGTGCCAATGGCACTCACACTTACCAAGCTACTGTCAAAGTGTATGGTTCTAAAGATGGCAAACCAGATTTGACCAATCTGATTGCTACTCGTCAAGTAACGATTCAGCTTCGTGGAAAAGAAATGGCGACAATACCATCTCAACAAGGTCAGATGAATACGAAGCCTTCTGAAACAGGCTCTACAGGTACGATTGAGGGGATGATGGGTACAAATCACCATATGTCAGATATGAAAGTAGATCAACCAGCTTCTAGCCCAATGGCTAATATGATGAAAAAAGATGATAAAGCGATGCTACCAAATACTGGGGAAGCTAAAACAGCTACAGCTGGCCTTGGTATCTTTGGTCTAGCCTTGGCAGGTCTTGTTGGACTTTTGGGTTTGACAACCAAACGAGAAGATTAAGATTCAAATCACTTAAACATTAGGGAAAATAGTGTTATACTAAAGCAAGTATAACACTGTTTTTATCGAAGGAGTGTCAGATGAAAAAGACAATTTTGCTGGTTGATGATGAGATAGATATTCTAGATATTCAAAACCGCTATCTTATACAGGCAGGTTACGATGTTTTGGTCGCCCATGATGGTAAGGAGGGATTAGAACTTTTCAGAAAAAAATCTATCGACCTCATTATCACAGATATCATGATGCCCAATATGGACGGTTATGATTTTATCAGTGAAGTTCAGTATATCGCTCCGGATCAACCCTTTCTCTTTACAACTGCTAAGACAAGCGAACAGGATAAGATTTATGGATTAAGTTTGGGGGCAGATGATTTTATAGTCAAACCCTTTAGCCCACGCGAATTGGTTTTAAGAGTGAATAATATCTTGCGTCGCCTTAGCCGTGGAGGAGAGACAGAACAGATCGAGTTTGGTGACTTGGTAATCAACCATGTGACTCATGAGGTTCGCATTGGGGATCAACCTTTGGAATTGACAGTAAAATCCTTTGAACTTCTATGGATATTAGCCAGCAATCCCGAGAGAGTCTTTTCAAAGACGGAACTTTACGAGAAGGTATGGCAAGAGGACTATGTGGATGATACCAATACACTCAATGTTCATATCCATGCTTTGAGGCAAGAGTTGACCAAGTATACGAATTCAAATGCTCCCGCTATCAAAACTGTCTGGGGTTTGGGCTATAAGATGGAAAGACCAAGAGGTAGAAAATGAAATTAAAAAACTATATTTTAGTGGGGTATCTAGTGTCGACTCTACTAACGATTTTGGTCGTTTTCTGGGCAGTCCAACGGATGTTGATCGAGAAAAGTGAAGTTTACTTTCTAGTTGGAATGACCTTGATTGCTAGTTTCATTGGCGCTGCAGTGAGCATCTTTCTTTTGTCGCCAGTGTTCTCTTCTCTGAAACATTTGAAAAAACAAGCTCAGGATATAGCAAGCAAGGATTTCAGCACAGAAATTGAAACCAAAGGACCATTAGAATTTCAAGAGCTGGGGCAGGCTTTTAATGACATGTCCCACAATTTGCAAGCTACCTTTCAATCACTTGATGAGAGCGAGCAAGAAAAGAGAATGATGATTGCGCAGCTCTCTCATGATATTAAAACTCCCATTACCTCCATTCAGGTTACTGTGGAGGGAATTCTAGATGGAGTGATCAAGGAAGAGGAGCGGCTCCACTACTTAACCACGATTGGTCGGCAAACCGAGCGTCTAAACAAGCTAGTGGAGGAATTGGATGTTCTGACTCTTAACACCCAACCTCAAGATACTGCTGATGAAGAAGTCGAAGAGGTCTTTTTAGATCAGCTGTTGATTGAGTCAATGAGTGAATTTCAACTCCAGATTGAACAAGAGGAGCGAGATGTTTACATTCAAGTATCACCTGAGTCGGCGAAAATCAAGAGCCATTCTGACAAACTTTCTCGCATTTTGGTTAATTTGTTAAACAATGCCTTTAAATATTCAGAACCAGGAACCAGAATCGAGGTTCTTGCCCAATTAACAGAACAAGAGCTGACAATCAGCGTGAAAGACGAGGGTCAGGGGATCCTTCCTGAGGATTTGGAAAAGATCTTCAAACGACTTTATCGTGTGGAAACTTCGCGCAATATGAAGACGGGTGGACATGGATTAGGACTTGCGATTGCACGCGAACTAGCCCATCAGCTTGGTGGCGAAATCACAGCAGAAAGTCAATATGGCTTAGGAAGCAAGTTTACATTCAGCCTCAATTTGAAATAAAGGCGTAAAATCCCTTTACAAATCTAGCTTTTCATGGTACAATAGCCTTTGTGTGAAATAGCAGCAGGAAAGCATGAAGCTCGTCAACAGGTGTCTTATGACAAGTAACCTTGGCTGTTTAGGCGAAGGGCATCTGCACGAATCAGGGCTTTCTAAGTGACTATTTCCACCGAAATATTATTTATATCAGGAGGACATACACATGTCACGTTATACAGGACCATCTTGGAAACAAGCTCGTCGCCTTGGCCTTTCACTTACAGGTACAGGTAAAGAATTGGCACGTCGTAACTACGTACCAGGACAACACGGGCCAAACAACCGTTCTAAATTGTCAGAATACGGTTTGCAATTGGCTGAAAAACAAAAACTTCGTTTCACTTACGGTGTAGGTGAAAAACAATTCCGTAACTTGTTCGTACAAGCTACAAAAATCAAAGGTGGAATCCTAGGTTTCAACTTCATGCTTCTTTTGGAACGTCGTTTGGATAACGTTGTTTACCGTCTTGGCCTTGCGACTACTCGTCGTCAAGCTCGTCAATTCGTAAACCACGGTCACATCCTTGTGGACGGAAAACGCGTTGATATCCCATCATACCGTGTAACTCCAGGTCAAGTGATCTCAGTTCGTGAAAAATCATTGAAAGTTCCAGCAATCCTTGAAGCAGTAGAAGCTACTCTTGGACGTCCAGCATTCGTATCATTCGATGCTGAGAAATTGGAAGGTTCATTGACTCGCTTGCCAGAACGCGACGAAATCAACCCAGAAATCAACGAAGCACTTGTCGTTGAATTCTACAACAAGATGCTTTAAGATAAGATTTTATATTGTAAAAAGCCTACAACAGTGGGCTTTTTGCTTTATCTTAAACCGTTGATTTCTGGGTTTGTTCAGTTATTTGTTCAGTTCTAAACTTTTTAGTGCAGTTTCATAGAATGAGACGGCTTTTTTTGCATTCTCTTTTGAGAGGCAAAAAAGAAGCATGACTCTCCCACAGCTATAGAGCTTTTAGGCGGGAAAACCACACTTCTTTCTTGAATTAATTTTACATCATTTTGACTTAAAAAACAAATAGAGGCGTCCCACCTCCTACCGCAGAAAGTTCTGTTTCAAGGGGAGATGGAAAACCTCTATTCATTAAATAGATTATAATCGAAAAAATGAATTGACGCAAGTATATTTAAAGCCCACCCATTGGTGATAGTCGGTTCCTTTGCATGCTATAGCATACGACATTTTACAAGGAAAATAAAGTAGTAAGCTAGTCTAATGGAGTATCTGTAGTACTTTAGCAAACAAGGTGTGCTATAATGCTTTTAACAGGAACTAAAAGCCATTAGTAAATAACTAATATTGGGTCATATTGTTCCGCTGTTAGAGAGAAGGAACTCAATGAAACTATGGGAATGTGTTGATAAAAATGTTCGCCTTATTTTAGAAGATGGGACTTCCATCAAGGGCAGGGTGGTTGATTGGTTTGATGGTTATGATTTAGATGGTCCTGACGAATTAGTCATAGGTGATCGCTCATATCCTGAAGATATTATCAAGAAAATCAAAATTATTAGGGCTTAGTTCAACCTAGGCGATTTTATCGACTAGCATAAGAACTATCGAAAAAATAGCAGAGAGGAAAATAAATGAGTAGGCAACTATGGAACTACCTACGCTCAAGAGTTCAGGTAGTCACTAATGACGGCAAGATAATCAAGGGACGTGTAATAGACTTTGTTGACGAAATGGACAATGATGAGCAAGATGAAATCACTATCCTCATTGACAATCCTAGCCCTGATGAAGCTACCGAAATTTCTCTCTTTGAGAGTGAGGTTCTCTCGATTAAAACAATCTCATAGGACTTAGAACAATTTAGGTGCTTTTACCTGCCTTATTTGAAAGAAAATACTATGGAAAAGGATTTAGTTTATATGGCGATATTGGATGATTTACAAGCCTTATATGACAATGGTTGGGACGCCTCTTTTGATTATAATGGTCAAGTATGTGGAATTTTTCCTAATTCTATTCATGACATTAGAGTGGTGATTGGAGATAAAGAATATCAGGTATCGTCATTCATTGATCTGATTTCTTTAAAAATTGGCGATAACACTTTAATAGAAATCATGGATGGAATTGAAGTGCAGTATTATTAAAATAAAAATCACGCTTGATGAATGAATCGTACCCCAAAATTAGATTTTATTTGTTAAATTTTTGGAACGTAGTTCAATATGCTGCAACGCTCTTATTAGGAGGGGATGGGTAATGGGATATAGTCAACAAGTATTAGACATGCTCCAGCAAGCAGTCAGTGGTCAGATTGATAATTTTTGGGATTTTTCCTTTACGTTTAACGCACTTTTTGGAGAAGATGAGGAATTTGCCGAGGCTTGGGCTAATGAAAACTCTGAAATGTTTGACGCTCTCAATGACTTTGAGTTGATGATATTTTTAGAGGAACATGATCCAAGCGACAAACAAGGTTTTATCGATTTCTTAACACCTTACTACGAAAAAGCAAAGCAATTAGCTAATATTGAAAGGGATATTTAAATGAAGCTCTGGGAATTTAACCGTACAGATGTAGTTATCACGCTTAAAAATGACGTGGTAGTTAGAGGATTTGTGGAGGACTATTGTGACGCCTCGGATAATGCCGAGGAGATGGATTCCTTACTTGTAGATGTTGATGGAACTCTTAGAGAGTATTTTGAGGATGAAATCGTCAGCATCATAGAAAGCTAGTAGTGGGAATAGAATCTAATGAATAATCTTGTCTGTAAAGATTGTTTTAGTTGGGATGGTCTTGTATGAAAAAGTATGAAATTAAAAAATATTTAGACAAAGATCTTGAATTTAATTATAATAGCCAAGGTGCTTGCTTTTTATCAAGTATATGTGTAGTTGGTTATGACTATGAAGGTCAGCAGTTTGATACAATTGATGAAGCTATGGAAGCTAAAGTATTTGACGGGAAAAGCTTAGTAGATATATGGGATGAAGTTTTTCCACAAGTTATTTAAAATAAAAAGCACCCATGTCAGGTGCAATTTACTTGCTTACTGAACTCATCAATGACGCATCGCTATCTAAATCCAGCAAGACAACAAATTGCTTTAAGATAAGACTTTATATTGCAAGAAGCCTACAATAGTGGGCTTTTTGCTTTGTTTTAAAAGGGTGATTTCTGGGTTTGGGTATTGTCGGGAGGAGTGCTTTTAGTCATCGAGAATCTTTCTAGCTATAGTATAAAGAAATCCGTGTTTTAGGTGACTTTTCCGCCCTCATTTTCAGCTTTTGTGCTAAAATAGATTTATAAACTTAAGATAAGGAATGTTTATGAAATCGGGTAATGTATTATTGAAAGGATGCCTTTATTTCTGGGGTGGCTTGTTTTTGCTGGGGCTCTTGGTTCAGGTAGCTCTGCCTTTGGCAATTTGTGGCTTGATAGGTTTCGGGGCTTATCTAGTCTATAAGCGTTGGCGTTATCCTCTCTTGAAGGATCGATCTTTGGAAGATCAGATTGAGCTTTTAAAAGCGCGGATTCGTCAGGCTGATAAAGATATCCAGCAGTTAGAGGAGACCTTGTCTGAGAAAGGCTCAGCAGCCTATAAAAGCCTAGCTAATCAGGTCTTGATTGAACTTCAAGAAATTCATCAAGAGGCTAATCGTTTAAAATCTTATATTGACGAAGCTGTTTATAGTCGCATTGATAAAAAGGTTCGCTCAGTAAGGGCGACCATAGACGTCCAGCTAGAGCGACTAGAAAGAGAGAGTCTGGTAGACATCGAAAATAAGGAGCCCGAAGAATTGGCGCCTGAATTGTCTCAGACCTTGGCAAATATTGCTGCGGACCATCAAGCGATTCTCGACAAAATCGAGTCATCGGATGTTGGAGCCAAAGAAGAGCTGACGGCCATCCATAGTTTAAAAATGGAGAAATTCCAAACGATTTTAGAGGGCTATTTAAAGATTAAGGCAAATCCCAAAAATTATAATCGGGCGGAAGAACGCTTGGAACAAGCTAAAGCAGCCATCGAACAATTTGACCTTGAGCTAGACCAAGTTTTGAGAGAACTCAATGAAACAGATATGCGCGATTTTGATATTAGCCTGCGTATCTTAGGAAAAGATCGCAAAGAATAGGGTAGACACAAAGGAGTAACCATGACAGAATTTAATTTTGATATTGATCAGATTGCTAATAATACAGTGGCCAAAGTGGACAAGACAACCGAAATCATCGAGACCAATACAGGCTCAGCCCAGACGATCACTTTTCTTGAAAAGCTAAGCCCTGAGCAACAAGAGCAAATCAAGGCGCGCGTGCCTCAGTTGGTGGATCAGTTTGTCACAGACCAAAATGCTCTCTTGGACTTTGGTCAATCAGCGGTGGAAGGTGTCAATGGTACGGTTAACCGTATTTTGACCGAGCAGAAGAAACTGCAAATTCCTCAGGTGGATGATCTGCTGAAAAATACCAATCGTGAGCTCCAAGGTTTTGTAGCCAAATATAAGAATGCTGAAATTGCAGAGTTGGAAGAAAAGCCAAACTTTTTGCAAAAATTGTTTAAAAAGAGCCAGAACAGTCTGCAAGAATTTTATTTTGACTCAAAAACAGTTGAGCAAAAGCTAGATGGTATGGCTGCTGCTGTGGTCAAGCAAGAAGATGTGCTGGCGCGAAATATTGTTTCTGCTGAAATGTTGATTGAGGACAATACCAAATCCATTGAAAATCTAGTGGGAGTAATTTCCTTTATCGAGGCCAGTCAGGCAGAAGCTGGGAATCGTGCTGCTGAATTGAAGACTCAAGTAGATCAACTAGATTCAAGTACGGTAGAATATCAAACCAAGTCCCAAGGATTAGCTCGTATGGCAGAAGTGGTCAATACACTGGAACAACAACATACAGAGTATGTTAGCCGCCTTTACGTAGCTTGGACGACGACTCCACAAATGCGTAATCTCGTCAAAGTTTCATCGGACATGCGCCAAAAATTGGGCATGCTTCGTCGCAATACCATTCCAACCATGAAGCTTTCGATTGCCCAACTTGGTATTTTGCAACAATCGATGAAATCAGGTGTCGTGGCAGATGCCATTGTCAATGCCAACAATGCTGCCCTTCAGATGCTAGCTGAAACCAGCAAGGAAGTGATTCCGCAGATGGAACGAATTGCCCAAAGTCCAACAGTAGCTGTTGAATCCGTCACCAAACTTGCTGAAAGTCTAGTCGCTCAAAACCAAGGTATCGTTGCTGCCATTGAGTTGGGACGTCAGAAACGTGCTCAACTAGAAACAACCATCGTCAAATCCGCAGAAATGATCAACGATTCTGTTAAACTCCGCGATGAGAAAATCGTCCAAGCCCTTCTCGACCAAGGAAAGGCTGCTCAGAAAGAAGTACAAGAATAAAAATAAATCCTCTGCAATGTAGATTTGCAGGGAATTTTATTCGTTTTTATGAACAAGACAGGTGGAATACTTTTTCCCAAGCCAGAGTGCAAAGAGAAGATTGATGATGACGATTCCTGAACCGATCAGTGAAAATAGGAAAAATTCGCTAGTCGAAACCTGCCACAAATGTACGATGTCTGTAATCAAATAAGCATTGACAGGGAAACAGAGGATAGAAGTAATCAGAGCAGGGATATACTTGCGAAGAAGGATTGATTGTCCGATATGGAGCAAGAGATGAAGCGCAAAAGCCACAAATCCCCCTAACCAAATTAATTCGAGCGTTCTAGATTGAGTAAAATACGCAAATAAGGTGATGGATAGGACAAGAATAAACTCCTCAAAAACAGCGAGAGCAAATCCCTCTGTTGTCATTTCTTTGTGGATTTTGAGAATAGTTGGAGCCTTTTGGGCCAGCAAGGTTTCGTTGAAATGAATCCAAGGGACAAGACCGATAATTTCTTCCATATCGTGAAAGATAAAGAGTAGCGGGAACATCCAAAGATAAAATGCCATAAATCTCTCCTGAAAAGCTATAGATTGCTAACAAATAAAGCAAAAAACGCCCAGTAAGGCGTTTTGAGTTAGGTATGCTTACTTAACTTCTGTAAACACAACGTGTTTGCGAAGTTTTGGTGAGTATTTCTTCAATTGAAGACGGTCTGGAGTGTTACGTTTGTTTTTAGAAGTAAGGTACAAGCGTTCACCAGATTCTTTGTGTTCAAGTGTGATATTTACGCGCATGGTATCTCCCTTCTATTATTCAGCTGATGCAGCTTTAGCGATTTTACGTCCTTTGTAGTATCCTTTAAGTGATACACGGTGAGAACGTGAGTAATCTCCAGTAGTTTCGTCAAAGTTTACAGATGGAGCTGTTACTTTGTAGTGTGTACGACGTTTGTTTTTCTTCGCTTTTGAAGTGCGACGTGCAGGTACTGCCATTTTGATTTCTCCTTTAGGTATTTAAATTCGATTCAATCTAGTGATTTTCATCAACCATACTAGGATAACACATTTTTTTTGTAAAGTAAAGTTACTTGACAAAAAAAGATGAAAAAATTAGAAGTCATTCAATCAAATTAATCGAAATTTTCTGAAAATTCAAGAATTTTCTTCTGTTCATTGCCTTTAAAATGTGCTATAATGGTAAAAACTGAAATGGGAGGGATAAGATGACAGAATTAGATACACGTCACCGCAGTAGCGTTTATGACAGCATGGTTAAATCGCCAAACCGTGCCATGCTTCGTGCGACTGGAATGACAGATAAGGACTTTGAAACACCGATTGTGGGAGTGATTTCGACATGGGCGGAAAATACCCCATGTAACATTCACTTGCATGATTTCGGGAAATTGGCCAAAGAAGGTGTCAAATCGGCAGGTGCTTGGCCTGTTCAGTTTGGAACGATCACCGTAGCGGACGGGATTGCTATGGGAACGCCTGGTATGCGTTTCTCTCTAACATCTCGTGATATCATTGCGGACTCAATCGAGGCGGCTATGGGGGGGCATAACGTCGATGCCTTTGTCGCTATCGGTGGATGTGACAAGAACATGCCTGGTTCTATGATTGCTATTGCTAATATGGATATCCCGGCTATTTTCGCCTATGGTGGGACTATTGCACCGGGTAATCTTGATGGCAAAGACATTGACTTGGTTTCTGTCTTTGAGGGTATCGGAAAATGGAACCACGGTGACATGACAGCTGAGGACGTGAAACGTCTTGAATGTAATGCCTGTCCGGGCCCTGGTGGCTGTGGTGGTATGTATACAGCTAACACCATGGCGACTGCTATCGAAGTTCTCGGTATGAGTTTGCCAGGATCTTCATCTCACCCAGCTGAATCAGCTGACAAGAAAGAAGATATCGAAGCAGCAGGACGTGCTGTTGTTAAGATGCTGGAACTTGGTCTCAAACCATCAGATATCTTGACTCGTGAAGCTTTTGAAGATGCCATCACTGTAACGATGGCTCTCGGTGGTTCTACCAATGCCACTCTTCACTTGCTTGCCATTGCCCATGCGGCTAATGTTGACTTGTCACTTGAGGACTTCAATACGATCCAAGAACGTGTGCCTCACTTGGCTGACTTGAAACCATCTGGTCAGTATGTCTTCCAAGACCTCTACGAAGTCGGGGGAGTTCCTGCGGTTATGAAATATCTCCTGGCAAATGGTTTTCTTCATGGAGACCGCATCACATGTACTGGTAAGACAGTCGCTGAAAACTTGGCTGATTTTGCAGACCTTACACCAGGTCAAAAAGTCATCATGCCACTTGAAAATCCAAAACGTGCAGACGGTCCGCTTATCATTTTGAACGGGAACCTCGCTCCTGATGGTGCGGTTGCCAAGGTATCAGGTGTTAAAGTTCGTCGTCACGTTGGACCAGCTAAGGTTTTTGACTCTGAAGAAGATGCTATTCAGGCTGTCTTGACAGATGAAATTGTTGATGGCGATGTAGTTGTTGTTCGTTTTGTTGGACCTAAGGGTGGTCCTGGTATGCCTGAGATGCTGTCACTTTCATCCATGATCGTTGGTAAAGGTCAAGGAGACAAGGTTGCCCTCTTGACAGACGGACGCTTCTCTGGTGGTACTTATGGTCTGGTTGTTGGACATATCGCTCCTGAAGCTCAGGATGGTGGACCGATTGCCTACCTCCGTACAGGCGATATCGTTACGGTTGACCAAGATACCAAAGAAATTTCCATGGCCGTATCCGAAGAAGAACTTGAAAAACGCAAGGCAGAAACAACCTTGCCACCTCTTTACAGCCGTGGTGTTCTCGGTAAATATGCCCACATCGTATCATCCGCTTCTCGCGGAGCCGTGACAGATTTCTGGAATATGGACAAGTCAGGTAAAAAATAAACTCATACTCTTCGAAAATCTCTTCAAACCACGTCAACGTCGCCTTGCCGTACTCAAGTACAGCCTGCGGCTAGTTTCCTAGTTTGCTCTTTGATTTTCATTGAGTATCAAAAAGCAAGCCATTTTCGGCTTGCTTCTTTTTATCTTCAAAAGTGATTTGCCTCATTAACGAGGTGGCAGTCCAAGGGCAATACGTCCGTAGCGACTGATTCGTGTGATCTTCCAGGCAGGCGACCAGGTAACTTCAACCTTGACATCTTCGATACCCTCGATTTGTTTCAGACCTGCGACGATTTCAATAGGCAGGCTTTCGGCGCAATCGCAGGCGGTGTCGGTGAAGGTCATGACAATCTTGCAGAGGCCTGTTTCGTCCAGATTGATTTCATAAATCAGTCCTAGATTGTAAACATCCAATTCCACATCTGTATCAAAAACCTTCTCTAGTTTTTCGATAATTTGGTCTTGTAAGGCCAAAGCTCGGTCATTGATTTTGATATCGTCTCTCATAACAGTCCCTCCACCTGATAAATATCCTCTATTTTCTCATAATTCTGACAATTTGGCAAGTTTTTGATGAATTTTCTGAAAAAGACTCTCTTGAGATTTTCTACTCTTACTGTTTTAATCCCTTTATTTATGGTAAAATAAGACTATTAAGTTTAAAGAGGATTCCCTATGAAATTACAAAAACCAAAAGGAACGCAGGATATTCTACCTGCTGAGTCTGCTAAGTGGCAGTACGTTGAGGGCTTTGCCCGTGAAATTTTCAAGCGCTATAACTATGCGGAAGTGCGTACGCCTATTTTTGAGCATTACGAGGTTATCAGTCGCTCTGTCGGAGATACAACGGATATCGTAACCAAGGAAATGTACGACTTTTACGATAAGGGAGACCGCCATATCACTCTTCGTCCAGAAGGAACTGCGCCCGTTGTCCGCTCTTATGTGGAAAATAAACTCTTCGCCCCAGAAGTGCAAAAGCCAAGTAAGTTCTATTACATGGGCCCTATGTTCCGTTATGAGCGTCCACAAGCAGGTCGTTTACGCCAGTTCCACCAGATTGGTGTCGAGTGCTTTGGCTCTAGCAATCCAGCTACCGATGTGGAAACCATCGCTATGGCGGCTCATTTCTTGAAAGAAATCGGCATCCAAGGTGTCAAATTGCATCTTAACACTCTTGGAAATCCTGAGAGTCGTGCGGCTTACCGCCAAGCCTTGATCGACTATTTGACACCGCTCAAGGAGACTTTGTCGAAGGATAGCCAACGTCGTTTGGAGGAAAATCCTCTCCGTGTCTTGGACTCTAAGGAAAAAGAAGACAAGGTGGCAGTAGAAAATGCGCCGTCTATCTTGGACTTCCTTGATGAAGAAAGCCAATCCCACTTTGATGCTGTGCGTCAGATGTTGGAAAATCTGGGTGTAGACTATATCATCGATACCAATATGGTGCGCGGTCTGGACTATTACAACCACACGATTTTCGAGTTCATCACTGAGATTGAGGGCAATGACTTGACGGTCTGTGCGGGTGGTCGCTACGATGGTTTGGTTGCCTACTTTGGTGGTCCTGAAACTGCTGGATTTGGATTTGGCCTTGGTGTAGAGCGCCTGCTTCTTATCCTTGAAAAGCAAGGTGTGGCCCTCCCTATCGAAAACGCTCTAGATGTTTATATCGCAGTCTTGGGTGAAGGAGCAAATGTTAAGGCCTTGGAATTGGTACAAGCCCTTCGCCAACAAGGATTCAAAGCAGAGCGTGATTACCTTAACCGTAAACTCAAAGCTCAGTTCAAGTCCGCCGATGTCTTTGCGGCTAAGACTCTCATTACTCTAGGCGAGAGTGAAGTTGAAAGCGGACAAGTGACGGTCAAAAACAACCAAACTCGAGAAGAAGTTCAAGTGTCACTTGATGCTATCAATCAAAATTTCTCAGAAATCTTTGAAAAACTAGGATTTTAATAGTAGAAAAACTGGTCAGGATCTTATTCCTGACCTTTTTCTTTTGCAGAATGACAAAAATCATAAACTTTTTGACAAATATACTTGTCAAAAAGAAAAAGATGTGTTACAATGTAAGCAAGTTAAGAGTAAAGGAGAAAGGAATGCTTAAAAATCGTTTAAAAGAGCTTCGGGCTCGCGATGGTCTCAATCAAACCGAACTGGCCAAGTTAGCAGGAGTTTCCAGACAGACCATTAGCCTACTAGAACGGGACGAATACACCCCGTCCATTGTGATTGCCCTGAAGATTTCGCAGATATTCAATGAACCAGTCGAGTCTGTATTTCGGATAGAGGAGGATGAGGAATGAATAAGTATAAAGTAATTTATTATATGAGTGTTTTTGCCTTTATTGTGAATGCTTTTGCTATGATTGGAACATTACTGGGTTGGTTCTATTTTGTTGAAAGTAAGTATTTGTTTTGGATTAATTTAGTCCTCTTGTCCATTTTCAATCGGTTGAAGAAAAAGGAAAAAAATGATGAACAAGTATAAAGTAATCTATTATGTAGTTGTCATAGCTCTATTAGTCAGTGTATTTCTACTGATTGGGATGGACCTAGGCTGGTTTAATCCATATCAAAGCGACCAATTTGTTTGGGCCTACTTTGCTCTCATCCCAGTAGTTGACTGGATTGAAAAGAAATTCAAAAATCTAGCAAGTGAAAAAGGAGAATGAATATGAAAAAGTTTTTAGCAGGTTTTCAAGTCGATACTGAGAACAAAGAACTTGCGGGTGTTTGTGCAGGTTTAGGAAATTATTTTAACATTCAAGCCAATATCGTTCGTTTGGTGACAGTCTTGCTGTTTCTCTCTTCGACAGAGATTGGGATTATAACAGTAACTCTCTATGCATATCTAGCAGGTTGGCTTGGCAATGAACCCTTGGGAGATGGAGCAAAAAAAGCTAGAAACCAAGCTATTCTCTTGTTTGCTGTTTGTTTGATTTTGGTGTCACTTGGAACAGAAGGCTTAACAGCTATTTATGAATCAGGGAAAGCATTTGGTCAGTGGTTAGTTGGATTGGTTTAGTTTAGAAAGAGTATGAATATGAAAAAGAAACGTGAATTGTTATTTTTAATGGCTTTGATCTTGGGAGGCTTCTTGGGCATGCTTGCAGGGATGTTTAAGGCCTATACCGAAAACTATGGAAGCATTTTAGATGTCAAAACCGTGATTCCATGGATATCATCTATTTGTTTACTGTTAGGTTTTATTAGTATGTTTTTGACTTTTGATTTCTTAAAGAAAAGCAGAAAATTTCACTCCTTGTATCAAGAGGAAATGGATGATGATCTGAATGAAACCTATTATGTACAAATGTATCGTAATCTCGAGTTTGGAACTATTGCTTTTAATAGTGCAAGCGTAGCGATTTTTTTGGCTCTATTCATTTCAGGAAGTGAAGTAATTGTACTAAATGTAAGCCACCTAACCTTATCTCTTTCTTTTTTGGCATTAGTGTTGGTTTTCAATGCTCAAAAATATCTCTATAAGACCATTGCGATCGTTCGTCAGTTTGATTTGGAATTCTTCTCTACACCAAAGGATGTCTTGGACTACGTAAACTCCTATGATGAAGGGGAGCGTCAGGCTAATTTGGAACAAAGTTTTCGAATTTTATTCCAATTAAATCAGTATGTCTTACCAGGTCTCTATTTTTTGATTGGTATCTTTTCTTTATTGACAGGAGAGATTCAGTTACTAGCCTTCTTGCTTGTAGGAGCGATCCATATTTATATCAATGTGATGCAATTACCTATGGTAAAACGCTATTTCAAATAAAGGAGTTCCTATGATTCGTGTTGAAAATGTAAGCAAAAGTTTTGGAGGCAAGAAAGCTCTGAATCATATTTCTTTTGAGATTCAAGAAGGTGAAATCTTTGGTTTCCTAGGTCCCTCAGGTTCAGGTAAAACAACCATGATCAATGTTCTGACGGGGCAGTTAGCTGCAGATCAGGGTGAGACCGTCCTCCTAGGAAAATCCTCTCGAAATTTGACTTCAAATGATTTGGAACAAATCGGGATTGTTAGTGATACCAGTGGTTTTTATGAAAAGATGAGCCTCTATAAAAATCTGCTCATTTATGCAAAATTATACGGTCTTAAAGATTCTAGAGTAGATACAGTGCTTGATCAAGTTGGGTTATCAGATGCCAAAAACCTTATCGCAGAAAAACTATCCACAGGTATGAAACAACGAATGTTCTTGGCCCGTGCTCTTCTAAATGCTCCCAAAATCCTCTTTCTAGATGAGCCAACAAGTGGTCTTGATCCTACCACCTCAAAATCGATTCATGCTCTCTTACAGGAACTGAAGCAGGCTGGGACAACGATTTTCTTAACAACCCACGATATGAATGAAGCAACCTTACTTTGTGATCGACTCTCTCTTTTAAATAAAGGAAACTTGATTGAGTATGGCAGTCCACAAGAGATTATCCAGAAATACCATGAGGATAAAAAGGTTCGTTTACGCTATCAAGATGGGCGCGAGCAAGTGATTCCTTTTGAAGAATTGCCTCATTTGAATACGACAAATCTAATAGCTGTTCATTCTTGTGAACCGACTTTAGAAGAAATCTTTATTAGATTGACAGGAGAAAAGTTAGATGTTTAGAAAATTAAATGCCCTTCTTTGGTTAAGGGTGCAAGTTCTTATTAGCAATTCAACCTTGTTAGCGACTTTATTAATGCCCTTTGGTATTGCTATCCTGTATAATGAATTCTTAAACAAGAGTGGAGAATTGAGTATGTTTCTCCTCTCTATGAGTCTGACGATGGTCTTGAGTATGGGAAGTGGTTATATGGTATCGATTATGATGGCTGAGGATAAGGAAAAACGTAATCTTAAATCACTTATACTAAGTGGTGTGACAGCAACAGAGTATACTATGAGTATGATGGCTCTTCCTCTTCTCGTGATGCTTCTTTCTATGGTTGTTCTACCTCTCTATCTTAAAGTTGATTTGACAAACTACTTTCTTACCTATGGCCTCTATCTGCTTCTAGCGACCATCAGTATAATCTTTCTTAATCTTCTTATTGGTGCAGTATCAGATACCCAGTCTAAGGCGCAAGTGTATAGTATTTTTCCTATGCTGACCGTCTCTTTCTTGCCCATTCTTGCCGTTCAAAATGAAACTGTACAAAAACTGTTGGACTATTCTTTCATTGGTCCTTTGGTAAGTCTGTTAAAAGAAGGTGGTGGAGAGTTATCTTTGAGAAGTCTTGGTCTTTTGCTAGCATGGGTCCTTTTGCTAGGATTAGCTAGTCTCTTAGTATTGAAAAATAGTTATAAAGGAAAATAGGAGGCCCATATGAAATTACTTAAAAATCTTGGTTGGTTTCTTCTAGCCATTCTATCCTTTTTCTTTGGCTATGGTCTGGTTCAGAGTATGGCTTTATCAGCGCTTGACCTAAGGGCTTCGATCTTTGGAGTCTTGCCACTCTATATCGCTCTGTCAGGAGCCTATGTTTATGGAGTTTACAGATGGTATCAGACAGAAAAGGTTAGCATCCAGACGACGGTTTTTAATCGTTATATCTGGTTGCCTACTCTGGTTTTGCTAGTGGCGATTACAGCCCAGTTCTTTTTGCCAGAAGATCCGTCAGTCAATCAACAAATCGTATCACAATTGACAGTTGCTCAGCCTGTCTTTGGTTTATTTATGGTAGTGGTCTTTGCTCCTCTGACGGAAGAACTCATCTTTAGAGGGATGTTGGCGCGCTATCTCTTTCCTAAGCAGAACAACAGCAAACAGACAGCTCTGTTTCTCCTCGTATCGAGTGTGCTTTTTGCCTTGATTCATTTTCCAGGAACTTTGCAACAGTTTTTAGTTTATGCTAGTCTGGGATTGAGTTTGGGCCTGGCTTATGTAAGCCGAAAAGGTCTTCTTTATAGCATTTCTCTCCACGCTTTGAATAATTTAATCGGCTTTTTGATGATACTCATGCTATAATAGAGTCAGGAGGTCATATGAAACGAGTAATTTTATTAGCAGTGATACAGGCGGTCGTTCTCTTCTTTATCATCGGGGCACTTGCCTATGCCTTTAAAGGCGATTTCTTTTACAACTATCTAGCAGTTGTCTTTGCGCCTATTGCAGGTGTCTTGCGTTTTGCTTCGGCTTATGCGACGGAGATTGTTCTACCTAAAAAGGCAGCTGAGATTGCTGAAAAGCGTAAAAAAGGTTAAGAATCATAATCAGAGAATCCGATGACGTTTTCATCGGATTTTTTGTCTGTTCGTTTTGATTTCTAAAGGCAATCAAACTTTTCTGCTGATTTTCATGAAGTGCCTGCGCTTTTATGGTAAAATAGTAACAGAATAAAAGAGGAGAGAAAACATGAAACGTAGTATGTATGCTGGTCGTGTTCGTGAGGAACACATCGGACAAGAAATTACTTTGAAAGGATGGGTTGGCCGTCGTCGTGACTTGGGTGGTTTGATCTTTATCGACCTTCGTGACCGTGAAGGGATCATGCAGCTGGTTATCAACCCTGAAAAAGTTTCAGCAGAAGTCATGGCAACAGCTGAAAGCCTTCGTAGCGAATTTGTCATTGAGGTTACTGGTCAGGTTGCAGCACGTGAACAGGCCAATGATAAATTGGCGACTGGAGCGGTTGAGTTGAATGTAACAAAACTTACGGTTCTTAATACAGCCAAAACAACACCATTTGAAATCAAGGATGGCATTGAGGCAAACGACGATACACGTTTGCGTTACCGTTACCTTGACCTTCGTCGTCCAGAAATGCTAGAAAACCTTAAGCTTCGTGCTAAGGTGACCCACTCAATCCGTAACTACTTGGATGAGTTGGAGTTTATCGATGTGGAGACGCCATTCCTTTCTAAATCAACGCCAGAAGGGGCGCGTGACTATTTGGTGCCATCTCGTGTCAATAAAGGGCATTTTTACGCCCTTCCTCAAAGTCCACAAATCACGAAACAGCTCTTGATGAATGCTGGGTTTGACCGTTACTACCAAATTGTTAAATGTTTCCGTGATGAAGACTTGCGTGGAGACCGCCAACCAGAGTTTACTCAGGTCGACTTGGAAACTTCATTCTTGACTGAGCAAGAAATTCAAGACATCACAGAAGGCTTGATTGCGCGCGTGATGAAGGAAACAAAAGGGATTGAAGTAACACTGCCATTCCCTCGTATGAAGTATGATGATGCCATGGCTCTTTATGGTTCTGATAAACCTGATACTCGTTTTGATATGTTGCTTCAAGACTTGACAGATCTTGTCAAAGGTGTGGACTTTAAAGTCTTCTCAGAAGCACCTGCTGTTAAAGCCATTGTGGTCAAAGGTGCTGCGGATAACTATTCACGTAAAGACATCGACAAGATGACAGAAGTAGCCAAGCAGTATGGGGCTAAAGGTCTGGCTTGGGTCAAGGTTGTTGATGGAGAATTGAACGGACCAGTTGCAAAATTCTTGACTAGCATTCAAGGCGATTTAACAAGTGCGCTTGGTCTTGAATATAAAGACTTGGTTCTCTTTGTGGCTGATACGCTTGATGTAGCAAATGCAACACTTGGGGCCCTTCGTGGACGTATCGCCAAAGAGCTTGGCTTGATTGATAACGACAAATTCAACTTCCTCTGGGTAGTTGACTGGCCAATGTTTGAATGGTCAGAAGAAGAGGGACGCTATATGAGCGCCCACCATCCATTTACTTTACCAAATAAAGACTCTGAGAAAAAAATAAAAGCAAATAGGAAGGGTCTAAAGAATTACTCTAAAGAAAAAGGTAGTGTTCTAGAGAGAATACATGCTGTTGCCTATGACATCGTTTTAAATGGTTATGAACTGGGTGGTGGTAGTCTTCGTATATACAAAAAAAATCTCCAGGAATACATGTTCAAGGCCCTTGGCTTCTCAGCTGAAGAAGCTAATGATCAGTTTGGATTCCTTTTGGAAGCCATGGATTATGGATTTCCACCACACGGTGGCTTGGCTATCGGTCTTGACCGTTTTGTGATGCTCTTAGCAGGAGAAGATAATATCCGTGAAGTCATTGCCTTTCCTAAGAACAACAAGGCAACCGACCCAATGACACAAGCTCCATCAACAGTCGCTCTCAAACAACTAGAGGAACTCAGCTTACAAGTAGAAGAAGATGAAACAAGCAAAACAAATTAAGCGATGGCGCTATTATCTGCGCCGCTTTGCTTATCAGATAAAAATCTTACGAGTTTTACAAAGTATCTCTCGGGAAAAATACGATGAGAAAGTATCGGCTTCTCTGGTTTATGGCTTTCTGTCAGCAGTAGCAGTCAATTTCTTTTTTCAACCAGGACACGTTTACTCTAGTGGTGCGACAGGTCTGGCACAGATTATCTCTGCCTTGAGTAATCACTGGTTTGGTTTTTATATTCCGATATCGCTAACCTTTTATGCTATCAATTTTCCGTTGATGATTTTGGCTTGGTATCAGATTGGGCATAAGTTTACAATCTTTACCTTTATCACAGTATCCATGAGTTCCCTCTTTATCCAGCTTGTGCCAGTTGTGACCTTGACAGAGGATCCCATCATCAATGCCCTTTTTGGGGGTGTTGTCATGGGCTTGGGGATTGGTTTTGCGCTCCGTAACAATATTTCAAGCGGAGGTACAGATATCGTCAGTCTGACCATTCGAAAGAAAACGGGTAAGAATGTCGGTAGTATTTCTTTCTTAGTGAATGGGACGATTATGCTGATAGCAGGATTGACCTTTGGTTGGAAATACGCCCTCTACTCCATGATTACTATCTTTGTCTCCAGTCGTGTGACAGACGCGGTCTTTACCAAGCAAAAACGCATGCAGGCCATGATTGTTACCAATAATCCTGACAAGGTAATCGCAAAAATCCATAAAAAATTGCACCGTGGAGCAACCATGATCCACGATGCAGAAGGAACTTATAATCATGAGAGAAAAGCAGTCTTGATTACGGTTATCACACGAGCAGAGTTTAATGATTTTAAACACATCATGAAACAAGTTGATCCGACAGCCTTTGTCTCTGTATCCGAAAATGTCCACATCCTAGGACGATTCGTAGAAACAGACAATTAATAATACTCAAAAGACCAGCCTTGGGGCTGGTCTTTATTTTTCGATAATTTTGTGTCCAATCAACTGGCGGTAACAAATCTGTTTATTGTTTTTAGCATCGTTGATGATCTGGAGAATGGTTTCAAAGGAAACGCGCCCAAGTTCCAGACTATTGATATCCACATAAGCTACAAGGTCAAGTCGAGGATTGACAGAGTCGAAGCTGAGGACAGGAACAGTTAACTGATGCTTACTGATGTAGTCACAAACCCCTTCTGCTAGGAGACTATCGGTTGTGATGATAGCATCAATCTGCGGATCGTGATTGAACAGAAGTTCACTGAACTGATACCCTTTTTCTTCTAGAAATTCGGTCGCAAAGTAGGTTAAGTTGGTATCAATCGGAAGTTGGTGTTGTTTGAGTGCGGACTCATAGCCAGTTAGACGATCTTGCGTTACAAAGAGTCGTTTTGTCCCCCCGATGAAGGCAATTCGTTTGCATCCTTTTTTGATGAAATACTCTGTCGCATCAAAGCCCGCTTGTACATTGTCATTATCAACAAGAGGGATAAAGGGTGAAGTAGATTTTCCGAGAATGAGGAAAGGGAACTGCTCATCGGCTACTAGCTTGACCAGAGGATCTTCTTCTTCAGCATAGAGGAAAATCAAACCATCTACACGCTTACCATAGACCATCTGAGAAATAGCTTTGAGCCGCTCTTTTGCATCTTTCCCCGTTGCAATCTGAATAGCGTAGTGGTTTTCAGACGCGACTTGGGCGATACCACGGAGGACAGATGGGAAGAAAGGATTTTGATAGAAGGCGTCTGAGTCGTCAGGAAGCACCAAGCCAATAACTTGGGTATAACTGCTTACCAAGCTACGAGCGTTGAGGTTGGGGTGGTAATTGAGCTCCTTCATAGCCTTGCGAACGCGTTTTTTTGTTTCGTCGCTAATCGTTGATTTATTTTGAATGACGCGGGTAACAGTTGAAGGTGAGACACCTGCTGCTTTAGCCACATCTTTAATCGTCACGGGCATAAAAATCTCCTATTTATGATAATCTGGATCACGGAAATGTGTCTTGTAAAAAATAGTGACCAGATAAAGAACAAAAAGAATGTTTTGTACAGTGATAAGCGTTGTCATATTTTGGCCAAAAAGTCCCAAAATAAGCGTAATCAGAGTGGGTAATCCTAAACAGTTCAAGATAAAATGGTAGCACTCTTTAAAGGTCCTAAATGAAAAGAGGCGTGATTTTTTGGTGATATAAAGGAGGAGACTAGCTCCAAGAGAGACAATGAAGAAATTCAATCCAAAGAGGAAGCTAGCACCAAGAACGAGAAAGAGACTGATATAGACCCGATTTTGTTGGTACCAATCTTTAGAAATGGCCTGGGTTAAAGCTTCCTTACTCTGGAAACTCTCCGTTTGAATGGCGTGGTAGCGAATACGGGTCAGTTCCTTGCCTTCCTTGCTGATGATGAGTTCTTCAGTATCAAAATGAAGTTGTAAGTCCTTTGGCAATTCCTTACTTGGACTTGGACCAATCAGAAGAGAAACTTGCTGATTTTTAGTTCCAGCATAGCTCAGTTTTCCATCTATTATCTGCGCATTCTCCGACAAATCCATGATTGCTTCATCTGTCAGGGGTGTGTAGACATTATCGATAAAGGTATCCAGTGGATACGTTTCCTGCGAGCTGTTTTGAATGGCAATTGGAACCATGGACAAGCTGATGAGGAAAATGCTCGTAAAGAGGAGTTGAAACCAGTTGAGTCCGAAACGTTTTGACAGGGGTTTACGAAATCCCCAGATACTAGTAAAATACGAGAATGGATATGGAAGCATAGGCATCTTTCTAAAAGTGTTTTCTATATGAGTATTATTATATAGAGAAATATACTTTATTTCAAGTCTAGTAGATAAATTGCTTGTTGAAAAGCTGATTTTACTACTATTTGCGGTCTTGTGTCTAATCTTTCAACTTTAGAAACAAGATCCAAAATGAAAAAGGGTGGCGGGGATAGATTATCCCTTGTCGCCACCACTTGTAAGTCCTGAAACAAAGTTCTTTTGTAGGAAGAAGAAGAGAATACAGATTGGAAGGGCGATGAGGATAGCACCTGCTGAGAAGTAGGCAATCTTCATATTTTTCACGTTGTTAACGAAGGTTTGGAGACCAACGGCAACAGTAAAGTATTCTTTCTCACGAAGCAAGAAACTAGAGAGGATATAGTCCCCGAAAGGTCCCATGAAGGCCCAGAGAGCTTGTACAGCGATCATTGGGCGAACAAGTGGGAGAACAATTTGCCAGAAGCGACGGAAGTGTCCTGCACCATCTAGTTTTGCAGACTCGTCTAGAGACATTGGAACGGTATCAAAGTAGCCTTTCATGAGCCAAGCGTTCATCGGGATACCTCCACCAACGTAGAGGAAGATGAGGAACCAGCTTTGGTTAAGGGCGTTCAACATGAGGGCCATAACGAAGAAGGCTGTCAAGGCTGCCATAGTCGGCACCATTTGGATAATCAAGAAGAAGACCAAACTTTGTTTACGAGCCAAGAAATTGTAACGGCTGTAGGCATAACCAGCAAGGACGATGATACTTGTTTGAACAGCCATGGTAATCAAGGCGATAATCAAAGTATTGAGGTACCAAGTGCCGTACAAGGTTTCTGTAAAGAGTCCTTGGAAGTTGGCAAAGCTAAAGTCAATGTTACTATCTAATTTAAAGGCTACAACGTTACCAGTCTTGAAGGCTGACATAATGGTAATCAAAAGTGGATAGATAATCACGATTGAAAGGCCGATCAAGTAGAGGTAAGTGAGGGTTTGAGTCAGTCTACGTTTGAGTTTAATTGAGTTATTCATCTTAGACGTCCTCCATATCAAATGCGTGTAGTTTCTTGAATGCAATCATAGAGATAGAGATGACAATGATAGAGATAATCAAGGTAACAGCTGCCGCCATAGAGTATTGAGGAGATGTACCTGTAGTCAAACGGTAAATCCATGAGATCAAGATATCGGTTGAACCGGCTCCACCACCAACGCTACCAGGTCCTCCAGCATTGAAGAGGTACATGATAGAGAAGTTGTTAAAGTTAAAGGTGTATTGGCTGATCAATGTTGGTGCCGCAACAGCCAAAATCATAGGGAAAGTGATGTTGCGGAATTTTTGCCAAGCATTGGCACCATCGATATAAGCCGCTTCGTAGAGGTCGTTAGGAATCGACTGCAAGATACCCAAAGTCAAAACGTAGATGTATGGGAATCCTAGCCAACCTTGCATCATAATCAAGGCAATCTTAGTCCAAGTTGGGTCTGTTTTCCAAGGGATAAGTGCTCCGTCAAGGAAAGGAAGGACCTTAGCCAAGATAGGCAATACTTGAGTGTTGATTGCTCCGACACTATCGTTAAACATGTTTGAGAATGTCAAGATAGTGATGAAGGCTGGAACAGCCCAAGGAAGAAGGAAAATAACACCAAAGATACGTTTTCCTTTGATAAATGGTTGGTTAGCAATGATCGCTGTGAAGATACCAATGACAATCTGCAAAGTAGAAGCAGACAAGGCCCAGATGATGGTCCAAGAAAGAACGGCACCGAAGGCTGAACGGAAGGTACTTAAGCTCCAGATATTTGTAAAGTTAGTCAAACCAACCCAGTCCAATAATTTGTTTGGTGGCAAGTGTTGGAAGTCATAGTTGGTAAAGGCGATCATCAATGTTACCACAACAGGGAAGATAATCGCAAATGTCATAGCGACGTAAGATGGGATGATCAAGAGGTAAGGGAAACCATTCTCATAAATACCTTTGATCATATCTTTAAAAGTACGTGGGACAGGAATTCCGTTGTTGATGCGTTTAGCAATTGTATGTGCGTCTTTAATATTGTAGAAGTAGAAGAGCACATAAACAGCAACAAGAATTGAGTGGAAGGCACCACGAATCAGCATGAAGAGTGAATTGTCGCGACCTGGTTTGTCACCAAGAGTGATCAAATTGTGCAATTCAGGCGCAGCAAGGGCTAGAAAATAAAGGACAAAAACGAGCGTTACAGCAAGAAAAATAAAACCTTTGACTTTTTGTTTGTTGTAAATTTGCCCTAACCCAGGAATCACTGAAAGCAAGGCTGCTTTGCTAGGTTGTTGGTTTTCCATGAATACTCCTTTCATAGGATACGAGATTGAAGTTTGTCTCCAATCACTAGATAGGCAACTGCAATCATTCGTAAATTTATAAAATCAAAGGGGGATTTGTATTCTCCCCCCTTGTAACGAATTCAATTATTCACCAAATTTTTGTTTGATTGTTTCTTTGATCAATGTTACAGCATCGTTAGCAGCTGTCTTAGCATCTTTCTTACCACTTACAGCGTCAAAGAGCATGTTCGCAGCTGGTTCCCAAACAGCTGACATTTGTGAGATGTTTGGCATTGGTTGAGCGTTCTTGAACTGTTTGATAACAGCTGTAGTCAACTCATCGTTTTTACCTTCAGCGTATGCACGTGCTTCAGTGTTAGCTGGGATTTCGTTAGTTGCATCGTAGAATGCTTTTTGTTGTTCAGTTGAAACAAGGAAGCCTACAAATTTTTGAGCGCCTTCAAGGTTCTTAGTGCTTGATGGGATGATCCAAGCTTTACCACCACCGAATGCTGAGTAGTCTTTTCCGTTTGGAAGAGTTGGGATAGTAGCGACACCGTAGTTTACTTTAGCATCTTTGAATGCTTGAGCTTTCCAAGGACCATCGATGATAGCAGCTGTTTTACCTTCTTGGAATGAAGTTTGGATCAAGTTTCCAGCAGCTGTTCCATCTTGCATACCTTTAGGCCATTTTTCGTACCAAGATTTAGCGTAGTTGATACCTGCGATAGCACCGTCATTTGCAAGACCGATGTCTTTAGCGTCTTTACCGTTTTGTCCGAATACGTAAGCTCCGTTACCAGAAAGAAGTCCGTATGCGTAGTAGAAGTTTGTCCAGTCAGCTAGGAATGCTGAAGTTTTACCTTCTTCACCAGCGAAAGCGTACTTGCTATCTTTTGCAAGTTCTTCCAATTCAGCAAATGTTTTTGGAGCTTCTTTTAGCAAGTCTTTGTTGTAGTACATAACAAGAGACTCAATAACTGCAGGTGCACCGTAAACTTTTCCGTCAGCAGCTGTTACAAGAGATTTAGTAGCATTGTCTGTTTTAGCACCGTCGCTCAAAGTAACTTCTGAAAGTTGTCCGTCAGTACCAAGGCTACCTACACGGTCGTATGGTGCCATCATAACGTCAGCAGCTTGACCTGATTGGTTATCAAGTGAAAGTTTGTCAAGTCCACCAAGTTGGTCACCAGATTTGATGTTAACTTTTGTACCTGATTCTTTTTCGTAAGCTGCAGCAACTTTTTCAGCGTAGGCTTTATACTGGTCTTCAACGTAAAGAGTGATTTCTTTTGCTTCAGATGAGCTAGTATCAGCTGGTTTATCAGCAGTTTTGCTTCCGCAAGCTACCAAAAGTAAGCTAGCAAGAGTAGCAGTTCCGAGCACAGCAGCGCTCTTCATGAATTTAGATGACATAGTGTATTCCTCCTAAAGAATAACAGTATAATTTATTTAGAAAACGCAAACGTTTTCTTTTATGAGCCTAGTATAGCACAAATAGAAAACGGTTGCAAGCCTTTTTAAAAAGTTTTTTAAAAAAATTTTAAGGTTTCAAACATTTGTTAAAGCCTTTATATAGGAAAGAACTTAAAACGTTTGCTTCTCTTGAATGGAAAATATATTAGGGAAACGATTGCGTAAATTCGGCTCGATTTTTCAGAAAATAGAGCAGATATTTGGAATGAATTATCTTAAATCAGAAAATCTTTAAAATTTTTTTGGCTCATTTCATAAAATATCAGTGGGAACAAGTTTTGTTTGATTAAAATAATTCAAAAAATTTTTTTAAAACCGCTTGCATTTGTGTTCAAAATACGCTATACTTAACTTAACGCAAACGTTTGCGCCTTGATTTGCGCAGCGTTTTATTACAAACACATGAGGTGCTATTATGAAAAAACGTCAAAGTGGTGTGTTGATGCACATCTCTTCTCTTCCAGGAGCTCACGGGATTGGATCATTTGGCCAAAGCGCCTATGATTTCGTTGACTTCTTGGTTCGTACCAAGCAACGTTACTGGCAAATCCTCCCTCTTGGGACAACAAGCTATGGAGATTCTCCATACCAATCATTCTCGGCCTTTGCTGGAAATACGCATTTTATCGACCTTGATATCTTGGTAGAGCAAGGCTTGTTGGAAGCTAGTGATCTTGAAGGAGTTGACTTTGGTAGCGATGCATCTGAAGTTGACTATGCGAAGATTTATTACGCACGTCGTCCGCTTTTAGAAAAAGCAGTTAAACGCTTCTTGGAAGTGGGTGATGTCAAAGATTTTGAGAAGTTTGCTCAAGATAACCAATCATGGCTTGAACTCTTCGCAGAGTATATGGCGATTAAAGAGCATTTTGACAATCTTGCTTGGACAGAATGGCCAGATGCAGACGCTCGTGCTCGTAAAGCTTCAGCGCTTGAAAGCTACCGTGAGAAATTGGCAGACAAGTTGGTTTACCACCGTGTGACTCAATACTTCTTCTTCCAACAATGGTTGAAATTGAAAGCTTACGCTAACGATAACCACATTGAAATCGTTGGAGACATGCCTATCTACGTAGCGGAAGATTCAAGCGACATGTGGGCAAATCCACATCTCTTCAAGACAGATGCCAATGGTAAAGCAACTTGCATCGCAGGATGCCCACCAGATGAGTTTTCTGCAACTGGTCAGCTTTGGGGCAACCCAATCTATGACTGGGAAGCAATGGACAAAGACGGTTACAAATGGTGGGTTGAACGCTTGCGCGAAAGCTTCAAGATTTACGATATCGTTCGTATCGACCACTTCCGCGGTTTCGAATCTTACTGGGAAATTCCTGCTGGTTCCGATACAGCAGCACCTGGTAAATGGGTGAAAGGTCCAGGCTACAAACTCTTCGCAGCCGTTAAGGAAGAGCTTGGTGAGCTAAACATCATCGCAGAAGACCTTGGTTTCATGACAGATGAAGTCATCGAGTTGCGTGAACGCACTGGCTTCCCAGGAATGAAGATTCTTCAGTTTGCCTTCAACCCAGAAGACGAAAGTATCGATAGCCCACACTTGGCACCTGCCAACTCTGTTATGTACACAGGAACACATGATAACAATACAGTTCTTGGTTGGTACCGTAATGAAATCGATGATCCAACTCGTGAATATATGGCTTGTTACACGAACCGTAAAGAGTACGAAACAGTGCCACACGCAATGCTTCGCACAGTATTTTCATCTGTTAGCTTCATGGCTATTGCAACCATGCAAGACTTGCTAGAACTAGATGAGTCAGCTCGTATGAACTTCCCATCTACTCTTGGTGGAAACTGGTCATGGCGTATGACAGCAGACCAACTCACACCAGCTGTTGAAGAAACTTTGCTTGACTTGACTACAATTTATCGCCGAATTAATGAAAATTTGGTAGAATTAAAGAAATAAGACAATATCAGGAGACACATAAACATGTTACCATTAAACGAATTTGTACAAAAGCGTTACAATAAAACCATTGCAGAATGTAGCAATGAAGAGCTTTACCTTGCTCTTCTTAACTACAGCAAACTTGCAAGCAGCCAAAAACCAGTTAACACTGGTAAGAAAAAAGTTTACTACATCTCAGCTGAGTTCTTGATCGGTAAACTCTTATCAAACAACTTGATTAACCTCGGACTTTACGACGATGTGAAGAAAGAACTTGCAGCTGCAGGTAAAGAGTTGATCGAAATCGAAGAAGTAGAATTGGAACCATCACTTGGTAACGGTGGTTTGGGACGTTTGGCAGCCTGCTTTATCGACTCAATCGCTACACTTGGTTTGAATGGTGACGGTGTTGGATTGAACTACCACTTTGGTCTTTTCCAACAAGTTCTTAAAAACAACCAACAAGAAACAATTCCTAACGCTTGGTTGACAGAACAAAACTGGTTGGTACGCTCAAGCCGTAGCTACCAAGTGCCATTTGCACACTTCACATTGACATCTACTCTTTACGATATCGATGTACCTGGTTACAAGACAGCTACTAAAAACCGCTTGCGTTTGTTTGACTTGGATTCAGTTGATTCTTCTATCATCGAAGATGGTATCAACTTTGACAAGACAGATATCGCTCGCAACTTGACTCTCTTCCTTTACCCAGATGACAGCGACAAGCAAGGTGAATTGCTCCGTATCTTCCAACAATACTTCATGGTTTCAAACGGTGCGCAATTGATCATTGACGAAGCAATCGAAAAAGGAAGCAACTTGCATGACCTTGCGGACTATGCAGTTGTACAAATCAACGATACTCACCCATCAATGGTGATTCCTGAATTGATTCGTCTTTTGACTGAACGTGGTATCGAACTTGATGAAGCAATCTCTATCGTTCGTAGCATGACCGCCTACACAAACCACACAATCCTTGCTGAAGCCCTTGAAAAATGGCCTCTTGAATTCTTGCAAGAAGTAGTTCCTCACTTGGTACCAATCATCGAAGAATTGGACCGTCGTGTGAAAGCAGAATACAAAGACCCAGCTGTTCAAATCATCGATGAGAGCGGACGTGTCCACATGGCTCACATGGATATCCACTACGGATACAGCGTTAACGGGGTTGCGGCTCTTCACACTGAAATCTTGAAGAACTCAGAGTTGAAAGCTTTCTACGACATCTACCCAGAAAAATTCAACAACAAAACAAACGGTATCACTTTCCGTCGTTGGCTCATGCATGCTAACCCAAGCTTGTCTCACTACTTGGATGAGATTATTGGCCGTGGTTGGCACCATGAAGCAGATGAGCTTGAAAAACTCTTGTCATACGAAGACAAGGCTGCTGTCAAAGAAAAATTGGAAAGCATCAAGGCTCACAACAAACGTAAATTGGCTCGTCACTTGAAAGAACACCAAGGTGTGGAAATCAATACAAACTCTATCTTTGATATCCAGATCAAACGTCTTCACGAGTACAAACGCCAACAAATGAACGCTTTGTATGTGATCCACAAATACCTTGATATCAAGGCTGGTAACATCCCTGCTCGTCCAATCACAGTCTTCTTTGGTGGTAAAGCAGCTCCTGCCTACACAATTGCCCAAGACATCATTCACTTGATCCTTTGCTTGTCAGAAGTGATTGCAAACGATCCAGAAGTAGCTCCACACTTGCAAGTCGTAATGGTTGAAAACTACAACGTTACTGCAGCAAGCTTCCTCATCCCAGCATGTGATATCTCAGAACAAATCTCACTTGCTTCTAAAGAAGCTTCAGGTACTGGTAACATGAAATTCATGTTGAACGGAGCTTTGACTCTTGGTACTATGGACGGAGCTAACGTGGAAATTGCTGAATTAGTTGGCGACGAAAACATCTATATCTTCGGTGAAGATTCAGAAACTGTTATCGACCTTTACGCAAAAGCAGCTTACAAGTCAAGCGAATACTATGCTCGTGAAGCTATCAAACCGTTGGTTGACTTCATCGTGAGCGATGCTGTTCTTGCAGTAGGTAAGAAAGAGCGCTTGGAACGTCTTTACAACGAATTGATCAACAAAGACTGGTTCATGACTCTCCTAGACTTGGAAGACTACATCAAAGTCAAAGAGCAAATGCTTGCTGACTACGAAGACCGTGACGCATGGTTGGACAAAGTCATCGTCAACATTGCCAAAGCAGGATTCTTCTCATCTGACCGTACAATCGCTCAGTACAACGAAGATATTTGGCACTTGAACTAAGAATTACATAATTTAAACCCGTACCTTGAAGGTGCGGGTTTTGTCTTATCTGAAAGTTTTAATTACTCTGCTTTCCCAACTAGAATCTCTGCTTCAATGGTAATCTCTGTCAGTTGGCTCCAGTCAATCTTGGTCTGGTCAACGTGAAAGAGTAAGGGTGTCATGGCAAGTAAAGCTTGGCGTTGCTCTGCTGTGATGGGTTTGGTTAGGGAAGCTATTTGGCTAGATTGGATGCTGAAATGTTCCTGGAAATGTTCTTTGATATCTTGATTAGAATAGTCCTTCTTTGTCAGCTGGTCCTGCACCATTTGACGGATTTCTTTGAGGTGATTTTCAGTTGGGATGACCTTGATTAAAATACCGTCTTTGGATAAAACGCGGCGAAATTCACCATAGTTGGCAGGGGAAAAGATATCGAGCAGGATATCCATGCTAGCATCTTTTATAGGAAGACGAGCCAGGTCACCGACAAACCAGTTGACCGCCCAGTTGGGTTCGCTCTTGGCAGCGATTTGAACGGAATCTTTGGAAATATCAAAGGCGTAGAAAGTTTTGTCAGGATGACTTTCTTGGAGTTTGCGAGAGTAGAAGCCTTCGCCACAACCGATATCCAAGATAGTTTTGGCAGTTTCTAGTCTTGCAAGCAGGTCTGAGATGGTTTCTAAGATAGTCTGATAAAAGCCAGCTTCTAGGATTTGCTGACGGTTTTGAAAGTTTTCCTTGTCATAGTTGGCAGGTTGTCTGATTTGTGGTGCTAGATTAACATAGCCGAATTTTGCCAGGTCAAAAGAATGGCGATTGCTACACTTGAGGCTAGACTCTACCAAGGTCAGATCTTCTTGGCAGATAGGGCAGGAAAAGGCAGTCGCAGTAGCGAAACGTTGAAGTTTTGGTTTGAGGTTTGTATTCATAGTTTAAGTCTAGCAAAAAAAGAACTGGATGGCAAATGCCTCCAGTTTGCTTTTTAATATGTAAGGACGAAGTATTTCTTCTTTCCGCGTCGGATAACAGTGAGTTCGTTCTCTAACTTATCTGCATCTCCTAAGACATAGTCAAGGTCTTGGATGCGGTCACCGTTGATGTAGATGGCTCCGTTTTGGACATCTTCACGGGCTTGGCGTTTTGAGTTAACCACGCCAGAAGATACAAGAAGTTCAACGATGTTGTGATTTTCGTCTGCCTGTACTTGGTAGTTTGGCACGCCACGAAGTCCTTGTTTGAGTTCTTTGACAGAAAGGTTTTTGATGTTTCCAGCAAAGAGTTGCTCAGTGATATTGAGGGCTTCCTTGTAGGCTTCTTCTCCGTGAACAAGAGTCACGACTTCACGAGCCAGGACTTTTTGTGCCAAGCGTTCGTGTGGAGCTGCTTCAAACTGTTTGCGGATGTCTTCGATCTCATCAAGTGTCAAGAAAGTAAAGATCTTCAAGAAGCGAACAGCGTCAGCGTCCATGACGTTCATCCAGAATTGGTACATTTCGTATGGAGAAGTCTTTTCAGGATTGAGCCAGACTGCGTTTCCTTCTGATTTACCAAATTTCTTACCAGTCGCATCAGTAATAAGGGGAACTGTGATAACATGACCTGTCTTGTCAGCCTTACGACGAAGCAATTCGGTACCAGCTGTCATATTTCCCCACTGGTCAGAACCACCGATTTGCAGGGTAACATTGTGGTCTTGATTTAAGACATAGAAGTCGTACCCTTGCATGATTTGGTAGGCAAACTCTGTGTAAGAAATCCCTGTTTCGATCCGTTTTTTAACAGACTCCTTGCTCATCATGTAGTTGACAGTGAAGTATTTTCCGATATCACGGAGGAAGTCAATGAAGCTGATGCTGCCAAACCAGTCGTAGTTGTTGACCATGACAGCTTTATTTTCACCATTTTCAAAGTCAAGAAAACGAGAAAGTTGTCCTTGGATAGACTTGACCCAGCCATCTACTGTGTCTTTTGTTTGGAGACTACGCTCAGCATCTTTGAAGGACGGATCTCCAATGAGACCTGTAGCACCGCCTACGAGCGCATAAGGTTTGTGACCTGCTAGTTGCAAACGACGACTTGTCAAGATTGCGACAAGGTGACCTAGGTGAAGGCTGTCAGCAGTTGGATCGTAGCCAGTATAATAAGAAACTTGACCTTCTTCTAGGGCTTTTCGCAAAGCTTCTTCATCAGTCGTTTGAAAAATCAAACCACGCTCTTTTAGCTCATCAAAAATGTGCATGTGTCTTTTCTCCTTTATAAAATATTGTTTCTACCTATTGTATCACAAACTTGGGCAATAGCCTAGTGGAATAGGGAAGAAAGTGGCTATTTTATTGAAAGTTTCCCTTTTATGGTATAATAGAGAAAGCGAGGACATTCATGAAAGAAAGAATTAATGAATTAAAGACAAACATGCTGCATTTTTTCCAGCAACTAACTGCCAAATGGAAGAAAAAACAAGCAAGTAAAAATACTAATAAGAAAGTACCTTCTTCTAACAAACTCAAAAGGGTAGGATCCACTTTTGCTAAGATTTTGAGTGCTTTTAAAGTGACCTTCAACACTCTCTTTATCTTAGGTTTTATCGGTGGACTGTTTGGCGCTGGTGTAGCTATGGGTTATGGAGTCGCTCTATTTGACAAGGCCCAGGTACCTCAAGCAGAAGAGTTGGTCAAGCAAGTGAAGGATATTGCTTCCATCTCAGAAATCACTTATTCTGACGGCAGTACCATTGCCTCGATCGAGGGCGATTTATTGCGCACTTCAGTCGCTTCAGATGCTATCTCAGACAACCTTAAGAAAGCTATTGTTGCGACAGAGGACGAACATTTCAATGAGCACAAGGGAGTTGTGCCTAAGGCCGTTATTCGTGCGACCTTGGGAACCTTTGTCGGTCTAGGCTCGTCTAGTGGTGGTTCGACCTTGACGCAGCAGGTCATCAAGCAGCAAGTGGTGGGGGATGCTCCAACTCTGGCTCGTAAGGCTAAAGAGATTATTGATGCCCTAGCTTTAGAACGGGCCATGGGTAAGGATGAGATTTTGACAACCTACCTTAACATAGCTCCTTTTGGTCGCAATCATAAAGGTCAAAATATTGCAGGTGCCCAGCAGGCTGCAGAAGGAATCTTTGGGGTCAATGCTTCGGATTTAACGGTCCCTCAAGCTGCCTTTATCGCAGGGTTGCCACAGAGTCCAATCAGTTACTCTCCTTATGAATCTGATGGTAGTATGAAGAGTGATGAGGACATGGCTCTGGGAATCAAGCGTGCCAAGGATGTCCTCTACAACATGTACCGGACAGGGGTTCTAAGTCAGGAGGACTACGATAAGTACAAAGATTATGACTTTAAGAAAGACTTCCTACCATCAGGTAGTGTCAGTGGTACTTCGCGTGACTATCTCTACTATGCAACCTTGGCAGAAGCTACTGACCGTATGTACGACTACCTCGTCCAACGAGATAATGTTTCTGCGCAAGAATTAAAGAATGAGTCCATTCAGAAATCCTATCGCGATCTAGCCGCTAAGGAAATTGAAAATGGTGGATATAAGATTACGACAACTATCAATAAAAACGTTCATGCTGCGATGCAAAATGCGGTTGCGACCTACGGCTATCTGCTAGATGATTCGACAGGTCAGCCTGAGGTGGGGAATGTCCTCATGGACAACCAAACGGGAGCTATCCTTGGGTTTGTTGGTGGTCGTAATTATCAAGAAAATCAGAACAATCACGCTATCGATACTAAGCGTTCTCCAGCTTCAACCACGAAACCTATATTGGCCTATGGTATCGCTATTGACCAAGGTTTGATGGGAAGTGCAAGTATCTTGTCAAACTATCCAACCAACTTTTCAAACGGTAATCCCATCATGCATGTCAATAGTCCTGGTACAGGCATGATGACATTGGGAGAAGCCCTTAACTACTCATGGAATATCCCAGCCTACTGGACTTATCGTACGCTTCGAGAGAAGGGTGTTGATGTCAAAGGCTATATGGAAAAAATGGGTTACGAAATCCCGGAATATGGTATTGAAAGTTTACCGATGGGTGGAGGGATTGACGTTACAGTTGCCCAGCATACCAACGGGTATCAAACTCTGGCCAACAATGGAGTTTACCATAAGAAACATATGATCGCGAAGATCGAGTCAACGGATGGCCGACTGGTATACGAGCACAAGGATGAGCCTGTGCAGGTTTATTCAAAAGCGACAGCAACCATTATGCAAAGTCTCCTTCGGGATGTTATCTCGTCTCGGATTACCTCGAGTTTCCAGACGGACTTGACGACTATCAATCCAGGCCTAGCTCGTGCTGACTGGATCGGAAAAACTGGTACGACTAATGAAGATGAAAATATGTGGCTCATGCTTTCTACCCCTAGATTGACGCTAGGTGGCTGGATTGGGCATGATAATAATCATTCACTATCACGTGGAGCTGGTTATTCCAATAACTCTAATTATATGGCTCACTTGGTCAATGCTATCCAACAAGCTGAACCTGGAATATGGGGGAATGAGCGCTTTAATCTGGATCCAAGTGTGACCAAGTCACAAGTTCTCCGATCTACAGGACAAAAACCAGGAAAGGTTTCCATCAATGGAAAAGAAATAGAAGTTTCTGGATCAACAGTAACGAGCTACTGGGCTACTAAAGAAGGTGCCCCAGTGACCACCTATCGCTTTGCTATTGGAGGAAGCGATGCAGATTATCTGAACGCATGGAAGAATATTCTAGGAAGCATTCCAGCAGTGACTCCTCCAAGCTCAAGTTCAAGCAGTAGCTCTGGAAGTTCAAGTTCGAGTGGAAATACTCAAAGTGGTTCTTCAGGACGTTCACGTTTATTTAATCGTTAAGAAAGAGTAGTAGCAAGATTAGTAATTTCTCCTTGTTGCTACTTTTTTCTTTGTTGGTTTCGTGTTACAATAATAATATGAATCATTATCAGAAAAAGATTGTTAAGGGAACAGTATACTCGCTACTCTCAGGCCTAATCTGGGGGATTTGTGGGATTTTAGGAGAGTATTTTTTCACTCATTATCCAGTGTCTTCTGGATGGATTACTTCTATGCGTTTATTAGTGGCGGGGAGTTTGGTTTTAGGTCTATCTGCCTTTCAGTTGCGTAGCCACTTGTTGGACATCTGGCGTGATAAGAAAAATTATCTACCTTTTTTAGCCTATGCTATTCTAGGTATTTTTTCTGTGCAATTTTTCTTTTATCTCTGCGTTGAGTATTCCAATGCGACGACGGCAACCATTTTACAATTTATCAGCCCCGTTTTTATTTTGTTTTACAATCGCATTGTCTACCAGAAGAAGGCTTCGATTACAGCGATTCTCTATGTTTTGATTGCCATGCTAGGTGTTTTTTTGATGGCCACAAAAGGGGACTTGTCCCAGTTGTCCATGACACCTTTGGCTCTAGTGACAGGCTTGCTCAGTGCAGTAGGCGTCATGTTTAATGTTATCTTGCCCCAACGATTTGCCCGCCACTATGGTTTTGTACCTACTGTTGGTTGGGGGATGATTCTGGCAGGGCTCGTTAGTAATTTCCTTTACCCTATTTATCGGATAAGTTTTCAAGTGGATTTGGTAAGTGTGCTGATTTGTCTGACGATTGCCGTGTTTGGTACTGCTTTTGCTTTCTTCCTATCTATGAAGGCTGTGTCACTCGTTTCCCCGCTGGTTGTATCGGTTGTGAGTGCTAGCGAACCGCTCTCTTCAGCTTTATTAAGTGTTCTTTTTCTGGGATTGGTCATGGATGGTTTTTTGGCCTTAGCTATGGTGTTGATTATCGTTCCGATGATTTTCTTATCTGTAGAAGAGGCAAAACAAGCCAGGTAAAGATGATTATTTGATAGTTGAGGCTTCAAATTTGAGGCCTTTTTTGGTAGAATAGGTATCATTATAACGAACCAGGAGGCACCTATGACTGCTACAAAAATGAACGCCCAAGAAATTATCCAATTTATCGCCAATGCAGAAAAGAAAACCAGTGTCAAAGTAACTTTTGAGGGAGAACTTGCAACTGCTGTACCAAGCTCTGTTGTCAAACTAGGAAATGTTTTATTCGGAGACTGGAAGGATGTTGCTCCGCTTCTTGAAGGTTTAGTAGAAAATCAAGACTATATTGTTGAGCAAGATGCTCGTAATTCTGCAGTTCCTTTGCTAGACAAACGTGATATCAACGCTCGTATTGAGCCAGGTGCTATTATCCGTGACCAGGTGGAAATTGGTGACAATGCTGTTATCATGATGGGAGCTGTTATCAATATCGGTGCTGAAATCGGTGCAGGAACCATGATTGACATGGGTGCCATCCTTGGTGGCCGTGCCATCGTTGGAAAAAACAGCCACGTTGGTGCAGGTGCAGTTTTGGCGGGTGTGATTGAGCCAGCTAGTGCTGAACCAGTCCGTGTCGGAGACAATGTTCTTATCGGTGCTAATGCAGTGGTTATCGAAGGGGTGCAAATCGGCAGTGGTTCAGTTGTCGCTGCAGGAGCTATCGTTACCCAAGATGTCCCAGAAAATGTGGTGGTAGCAGGTGTTCCGGCTCGTATCATCAAAGAAATTGATGCCCAAACCCAACAAAAAACAGCGCTTGAGGATGCACTTCGTACCTTGTAAAAATAAAAAGAGGCGGATACTTCTTCCAGCCTCTTTCTTCTATCAAAAGGAGGATCGATAGATGTTAGATTTGATTCAGACTAGACGAGATTTACACCAGATTCCAGAGATTGGCTTGGAAGAGTTCAAGACTCAGGCTTATTTGCTGGATGTGATTGAAAAATTGACTACGGGCAAGGATTTTGTTCAAATTCGAACTTGGCGGACAGGGATTTTGGTCTACCTGCAGGGAAGTCAGCCGGAACGAACCATTGGTTGGCGAACAGACATTGATGGCTTGCCTATCGTCGAACAAACAGGACTGCCTTTTGCCTCTCAGCACCAAGGTCGCATGCATGCCTGTGGCCATGATTTTCATATGACCATTGCCTTGGGCTGTTTAGAACGTGCTCTTGAGGAGCAACCCAAGAATAATCTGCTTTTTCTGTTTCAACCTGCTGAAGAAAATGAAGCTGGCGGCATGCTCATGTATGAGGACGGCGCTTTTGGGGACTGGCTACCAGACCAGTTTTATGGACTCCATGTTCGTCCGGATTTGAAAGTTGGTCAGATTGCGACCAATACACACACTCTCTTTGCAGGGACCTGTGAAGTGAAGATTCGTTTCAAAGGAAAAGGGGGGCACGCTGCTTTTCCACATGAGGCCAATGATGCCTTGGTGGCTGCTAGCTACTTTATCACTCAGGTGCAGTCAGTGGTTAGCCGCAATGTTAATCCAATCGAGGGAGCAGTGGTGACCTTTGGCCTTTTCCAAGCTGGAACAACCAACAATGTCATTACAGATACAGCATTTTTGCATGGAACCATTCGCGCCTTGACTCAGGAAATGAGCCTCTTGGTACAAAAAAGAGTCCAGACAGTCGCAGAAGGGGTTGCAGCAGCCTTTGATATGGAAGTCGAAGTAGGACTCAAGCAAGGGGGCTACCTACCTGTTGAGAACAATCCAGCCTTGGCGCGTGAACTGATGGACTTTTTTGAAGAGAAAGAGGGAATTGAGTTGATTGATATCGAGCCGGCTATGACTGGTGAGGACTTTGGTTATCTCCTTTCGAAGGTAGATGGCGTTATGTTCTGGCTAGGTATCGATAGTCCCTACGCCCTTCATCACCCTCAGATGAGCCCTAAAGAAGAAGCCTTAGCCATTGGGGTAGATGCGGTCTCTAGTTTCTTGAAAAAGAAGGCAGCAGAGTAGAGGAGTTGTCTATGAAAGCAGAACTACGCAAGAAAATTTTGCAAGAAATGAAGGCTTTATCTCAGGAGCAAAAACAGGCTATGGATCGAGCTTTAACCGAGCGTTTCTTGCAACATCCCTTTTACCAAGAAGCCAAGACCATCGCAACTTATCTTTCTTTTCCTCATGAATTTCAAACGCAAGAATTGATCGAGCGGGCGCTGAAGGACGATAAAAAGGTTCTGATACCCAAAACCTATCCCAAGGGGCGCATGGAGTTTGTGGTCTATCATCCGCAGCAGTTGGCAAAAACTTCCTTTGGTTTACTGGAACCGCAAGGAGACTTGGAAGTGGTGGAACCGTCTCAGATTGATTTAATTCATGTTCCGGGCTTGGCTTTTACAACAGAGGGCTATCGGATCGGATATGGTGGAGGATACTACGACCGCTATCTAGAACATTTTGCTGGGCAGAGCCTGAGTACAATCTATCCTTGTCAAATTCAGGAGTTTAACTTGGAAGACCATGATATTCCTGTTCAGGAGGTGTTAATCTATGAAGGAAATCTTTGATAAACGTTATCCTGTGACTAGTTTCTTCCTCCTAGTAACCGCATTGGTCTTTCTCTTGATGTTGGTTCTTACAGGTTTAAATTTTGAACGAGCAGATACCTTGCTTCAGTTTGGAGCCATGTATGGACCGATCATTCGCCTGTTCCCTGAGCAGATTTGGCGCCTTTTTTCGGCTATATTTGTGCATATCGGATGGGAGCATTTCATTGTCAATATGATTTCGCTCTACTTTCTTGGACGACAGGTGGAGGAGATTTTCGGTTCTAAGCAGTTCTTTTTTCTCTATCTCTTATCAGGAATGATGGGCAATCTCTTTGTTTTTGCTTTCACACCGAAAGTTGTCGCTGCAGGGGCATCCACTTCTCTTTACGGACTATTTGCTGCGATTATCGTTTTGCGCTATGCGACTCGCAGCCCCTATATCCAGCAGTTGGGGCAATCCTACCTGACGCTTTTCGTGATCAATATCATTGGAAGTATTCTGATTCCAGGAATCAGCCTAGCAGGGCATATTGGTGGCGCAGTAGGCGGTGCTTTTCTAGCAGTCATTTTTCCAGTTAAATGGGAGAGAAAGATGTATAGCACCAGCCAGCGAATCGGAGCAACTGTACTTTTTATCGCACTAGCCATTTTCCTTTGCTATAAGGGAATGAGCTATGTGTAGAGGGGAATAGTTAAAAAGCTACTCAAAAAATGAGTAGCTTTTTTTGGAACCATTCGAAACAACACAGCTCTAAAACTAGGAAATATTGATACTATCAACTTCACACATCCCACATAGACAGTTCCCCTAATGTTTTTTAATATTCTTCAAAACTATATCTTATACAAATTATTTAATCTTTCTAACTCTAATACATTCATACATACTTCTACTCCAGTAACTACCCCCTTGCTATGAATAAATCCACAAGAAAACACAATTCTCTCCTTACTCAAAATATTTAACAATACTACTAATGCTTCTAAAACATAATCCTCTATGGTAATAAAACTATTGTTTTCATCTTTGAAAAACTTTATAAATCCAATATCCTTACACCTATCACCAAAATACAACCTAAGTGATTTTAAATAATAATCAAAAAACACATCAATCTCCATAGCAAACCCCTTCATTTTTAAAATATTCTGTTATATCATACAAAAAATAAGTTTTGGAACTATTCGAAACAACACAGCCAAAAGATTTTTCTTTTGAGTTAAAATATGGTTATCCATAATCAGTAATGCGCACCGATTCGGTGCTTTTTATTTTATTATACCAACTCATTGTACTCCTATTTTTAGAAAAAAACAAATAATATCGTAGCGCTTTCATAGAATTCGAGATCAATTCGGTGGAGCCTGTTAGTAGATTAAGCGAGAAATATGATTTCCTTTTGAGAGTATATATGTTCGGGATGATAGCAATACAAAATAAAAAGAACTGGGGATAATTAACTATCCTAGTTCTTTTTTATATGAACGGTTCTTCTATTCCCCCTCAGCTAACTCTTTCCCAAGTTGAATGAGGTAGTCTTTCAAGTCGTCTTTGACTTGTGGGTGTTTGAGAGCGTAGTCGATGGATGTTTTCATAAAGCCGAACTTGTCTCCGACATCGTAACGAGCCCCTTTGAACTCACGAGCAAATACACGTTGTGTTTTATTGAGGGTGTCGATTGCATCTGTCAGCTGAATTTCATTTCCTGCACCTGGAGCTTGGTTTTCGAGGATTTGGAAAATTTCAGGAGTGAGGAGGTAGCGTCCGATGATAGCAAGGTCGCTAGGAGCATCCTCTGGCGCAGGTTTTTCAACGAAGGTTTCAACGCTGTAAAGACCGTCTTTTCCTTCGCCTTGCGGAGCAATAACCCCATAAGCAGATACTTCGTCATGAGGGACTGGCATGACAGCGATAGTGGACGCGTGTGTACGCTCGTAGTCATCCATGAGTTGTTTGGTAAGCGGAACAGCCTTTTCTTCCGTGATATCCATCAAGTCATCACCAAGCATAACGACAAAAGGTTCATTTCCGACGAAAGCCTTGGCCTGCAAAACAGCATCTCCGAGACCACGTGGATGAGTTTGGCGGATAAAATGCAGGCGCATGCCAGTTGTTTCATCAACTAGCTTCAAAAGATCTGTTTTCCCTTTTTCTTTGAGGTTATATTCCAATTCGAAGTTTGAATCGAAGTGGTCCTCAATAGAACGTTTTGACTTACCCGTAACAACCAAGATATCTTCGATACCAGACTTGAGGGCTTCTTCAACGATAAACTGGATAGTTGGCTTGTCTACGATTGGCAACATTTCCTTGGCCAAGGCCTTAGTTGCTGGGAGGAAACGAGTTCCCAATCCAGCGGCAGGGATGACTGCTTTTCTGACTTTTTGTTTCATGATGTTCCTTTCTATAAGGGTCTACGACCATTCGTTTTCTGCTTTAAATTCATTGCTCATGATGTCAGTGATTGCTTCTTTGATATTGACACCTTCGTAGATAACTCGGTAAATAGCCTGTGTGATTGGCATGTAGACACCCAATTCCTGAGCCAGTTCGTAAGCTGCTCGAGTTGTTGAAATGCCTTCGATGACCATACCCATGTTTGCTTCGATGTCTGCGAGGGATTCTCCACGACCTAGAGCGTCACCAGCTCTCCAGTTACGAGAGTGGACAGATGTCCCCGTTACGATCAAATCCCCAACTCCAGAAAGCCCGCTATAAGTCAGAGGGTTAGCTCCCAGAGCGACCCCTAGACGGGTGATTTCTGCCAAGCCACGGGCGATGATGGCTGCCTTAGCATTGTCGCCAAATCCTAGACCATGTAATGCCCCAGCGCCAACTGCGATGATGTTTTTGAGAGCACCAGCGGTTTCAACTCCGATAACATCCGTATTAGTATAGAGACGGAAGTAGTGATTGCTAAAGAGATTTTGGACGTACTGGGCAGTTTCGAGGTCTTTAGAGGCTGCAGTGATCAAGGTAATATCCCGCACAATCGTTTCCTCAGCGTGGCTAGGTCCTGAAACAACAACGACTTCATTACGGAGGTCAGCTGGAATTTCCTCTTCAAGAATAGTTGATAGACGTTTGTGGCTATCTGGTTCCAAGCCTTTGGAGGCATGCATGATGACAACCTTGTGATCGAGCACCTTTGCTACTTGTTGGGCAACCAGTCTCGTTACTTTTGTTGGAACTACAAATAAAACAGCATCCACATCCTTTAGTGTTTCTTCTAAATCATGATAAGCTTTGATTTTTTCGTCCAGTAGGATATCTTTGAAATAGCGTTTGTTTGTATGCTGGTTATTGATTTCATCAATTTGGTCAGAAATATTTCCCCAAATTCGAACTTCGTGTCCATTGTCGTTTAGGACCTGCGAAAGGGCAGTTCCCCAAGAACCAGGACCCAAGACAGCGATGGTTTGTTTCTTCATCTTTTCCTCCTTGTAAGAGTTCTTCCTTTCATTTTACCATAAAAAGCCTTTTCATGCATCACCTGTGGATGAAAGCGCACTAATTTATAACAAGGAGACTTCTTTGACAAGATGTCTCTTTTTTGCTAGAATAGCATCAATATGAACGAATGAGAAGGAGCTGACGCAGGATGTCGCTCCCTTTATCTATTTTATTAGGAGGAAATATGCTCATTAAAAAAATAAAAACCTATAAATGGCAGGCCTTGGCATCCCTAATGATGACAGGCTTGATGGTTGCGAGCTCGCTCTTACAACCACGCTATCTGCAAGAGGTGTTAGAGGCTTTGTTGGCCGGAAGAAATGAGGCTATTTATAGTATTGGCGCTTGGCTGATAGGAGTAGCCCTAGTCGGTCTGGTTGCAGGTGGGGTCAATGTAACGCTTGCAGCCTATATTGCTCAAGGAGTGTCTTCGGACCTTCGTGAAGACGCTTTTCGCAAGATTCAGACTTTTTCTTATGCCAATATCGAGCAATTCAATGCGGGTAACCTTGTCGTCCGTATGACCAATGATATCAACCAAATTCAGAACGTGGTGATGATGGCTTTTCAAATTCTTTTCCGTCTCCCTCTTCTCTTTATCGGTTCCTTTATTTTGGCGGTTCACACTCTTCCATCACTTTGGTGGGTGATTGTCCTCATGGTGCTCCTAATCTTTGCACTAACAGCCATCATGATGGGGATGATGGGGCCACGATTTGCTAAGTTTCAAACCCTTCTTGAACGGATCAATGCTATCGCCAAAGAAAATCTACGTGGTGTGCGCGTGGTCAAATCCTTTGTACAGGAAAAAGCACAATTTGACAAATTTACCGAGGTTTCTGATGAACTTCTCGGCCAAAATCTTTATATCGGTTATGCCTTCTCAGTTATAGAACCCGTTATGATGCTAGTCGGCTATGGAGCGGTCTTCCTCTCTATCTGGTTGGTGGCTGGAATGGCTCAGTCAGATCCGTCTGTAGTGGGCTCGATTGCTTCCTTTATCAACTATCTCAGCCAGATTATCTTTACCATCATCATGGTTGGGTTTTTAGGAAATTCTGTCAGTCGTGCCATGATTTCCTTGCGTCGTATCCGCGAAATTCTAGATACCGAGCCAGCGATGACCTTTAAAGATCTCCCAGACGAAGAGTTAGAAGGAAGTCTCTCTTTTGAAAATGTGACCTTCACCTATCCTAATGACGATGAGCCTATGCTGAAGAATGTAACCTTTGAAATTGCGCCTGGTCAGATGGTCGGTGTGGTTGGGGCTACTGGAGCAGGGAAGTCCACCCTAGCTCAGTTAATTCCACGACTTTTTGACCCACAGGAGGGATCTATCAAGATTGGTGGCAAGGATATTCGAGACGTCAGCGAGGGAACCTTACGTAAAACAGTTTCCATCGTCTTGCAACGTGCTATTCTCTTTAGCGGGACCATTGCAGATAATCTTCGTCAAGGGAAAGGCAATGCCAGCGTGTCAGAAATGGAACGTGCAGCGCGGATTGCCCAAGCCAGTGAATTTATCGGGCGTATGGAAAACAAATTTGAGAGTCAGGTCGAAGAACGAGGCACCAATTTTTCTGGCGGACAAAAACAACGGATGTCCATTGCCCGTGGGATTGTCAGCAATCCCCGTATCCTGATTTTTGACGATTCGACTTCAGCCTTGGATGCTAAGTCAGAGAGACTCGTGCAGGAAGCTTTGAACAAAGACCTGAAAGGGACGACAACCATTATCATCGCTCAAAAGATTAGTTCGGTCGTCCATGCAGACAAGATTTTGGTTTTGGATCAAGGGCGTTTGATTGGAGAAGGACGGCATACAGACTTGGTAGCTAACAATGCCGTCTACCGCGAAATCTACGAAACACAAAAGGGAAAGGAGGAATAAAATGAAAACTGTTCGATTTTTCTGGAATTATTTTAAAGTTTACAAGTTCTCCTTTGTCATTGTGATTCTGATGGTTGCAGTTGCGACGATTGCCCAAGCCCTCTTTCCAGTTTTTTCAGGTCAAGCAGTGACGGAGCTCGCTAACCTAGTTCTGGCTTATCAAAATGGAACTTCCGAACTAGCCTGGCAGAGTTTGTCAGCTCTGATGCTGAATCTGGCTCTGGTTGTTCTCGCATTAGTGGTATCCAGTTTGATTTACATGACCTTGATGACCCGTGTGATTGCTGAGTCAACAAATGAGATGCGTAAGGGCCTCTTTGGCAAACTCTCTCGTTTGACGGTTTCTTTCTTTGACCGCCATCAGGATGGCGACATCCTTTCTCGCTTCACGAGTGACTTGGATAACATCCTTCAAGCCTTCAATGAAAGCCTAGTTCAGGTCATGAGCAATATTGCTCTTTACATCGGTTTGATTTTTGTCATGTTTTCAAGAAATGTGACGCTAGCCCTGATAACAGTAGCCAGCACCCCAGTGGCCTTTCTCATGTTGGTCTTCATCGTGAAAATGGCTCGCAAGTACACCAATCTCCAGCAAAAAGAGGTTGGGAAACTCAACGCCTACATGGATGAGAGTATTTCTGGACAGAAAGCTGTTATCGTACAAGGAATTCAAGATGATATCGTAGCAGGCTTTGTGGAGCAAAATGAGCGCGTGCGTAAGGCAACTTTTAAAGGGAGAATGTTCTCAGGCATCCTCTTTCCAGTTATGAATGGGATGAGCTTGGTCAATACGGCCATCGTCATTTTTGCAGGTTCGGCTGTCTTGCTGAACGATCCAAGTATCGAAACAACGACAGCCCTAGGTTTGATTGTCATGTTTACCCAATTTTCTCAGCAGTATTATCAGCCGATTATCCAGGTGGCTGCGAGTTGGGGGAGCCTCCAGTTGGCCTTTACTGGGGCGGATCGTATCCAAGAAATGTTCGATGCAGAAGAAGAGATTCGTCCGCAAAATGCGCCTGCCTTTACGGAATTGCGAGAAGGCGTTGAAATCAGTCACATTGATTTCTCTTATGTGCCAGACAAGCCGATTTTAAAAGATGTTAGCATTTCAGCTCCTAAGGGGCAGATGATAGCAGTTGTCGGTCCGACTGGCTCAGGGAAAACGACCATCATGAACCTCATCAATCGTTTCTACGATGTGGATGCAGGCAGCATTTGCTTTGATGGCAAAGACATCCGTGACTACGACTTGGACAGCCTGCGGAGTAAGGTCGGTATTGTCTTGCAGGATTCGGTCTTGTTTAGTGGAACAATCCGAGACAATATCCGCTTTGGTGTGCCAGATGCCAGTCAGGAAATGGTCGAAGCAGCTGCCAAGGCAACTCATATTCATGACTACATTGAAAGCTTGCCTGACAAGTATGATACCCTTATTGATGATGAGCAAAACATCTTCTCAACTGGGCAGAAACAATTGATTTCCATCGCCCGGACCTTGATGACAGATCCTCAAGTCCTAATCTTAGATGAAGCGACTTCCAATGTGGATACCGTAACAGAAAGCAAGATTCAACATGCCATGGAGGCGGTTGTAGCAGGACGAACCAGTTTTGTCATTGCCCATCGTCTCAAGACCATCCTCAATGCCGATCAGATTATTGTCCTCAAAGATGGAGAGGTTATTGAACGTGGAAATCATCACGAGTTGCTCAAGCTCGGTGGCTTCTACTCAGAACTGTATCACAATCAATTTGTCTTCGAATAAAAAAGAAGTTGTCCTCGTTGGGCAGCTTTTTCTTATCCATAAAAAATACTTATCACGGTCTTTAAAAAAACATATTAGACAGGAAAGGGTTGGAGTGATAAGATAAGACTGTCGCAAGAAAATCGAAAGGAGACACATCATGGCTAGAACGGTTGTAGGAGTTGCTGCAAACCTATGTCCTGTAGATGCAGAAGGGAAAAACATTCACTCATCTGTATCCTGTAAATTTGCAGAGAGCATTCGTCAAGTCGGTGGTCTCCCTTTAGTGATTCCTGTAGGGGATGAGTCCATTGTACGCGATTATGTGGAAATGATTGACAAACTCATCTTGACAGGTGGGCAAAATGTCCATCCTCAGTTTTATGGAGAGAAAAAGACTATTGAGAGCGATGATTACAACCTTGTACGCGATGAGTTTGAACTAGCTCTCTTGAAAGAAGCGCTCCGTCAGAATAAACCAATTATGGCAATCTGTCGCGGGGTTCAGCTTGTCAATGTTGCTTTTGGTGGTACTCTCCACCAAGAAATTGAAGGTCACTGGCAAGGCTTGCCTTTTGGGACATCTCATACTATTGAGACAGTAGAAGGAAGCGTGGTGGCTAAGTTGTTTGGCAAAGAAAGTCAGGTCAACTCAGTCCATCGCCAAAGTATCAAAGATCTGGCGCCTAATTTCCGTGTGACTGCTGTTGATCCAAGAGACCAGACCATCGAAGCGATTGAGTCTGTCGACGAGCATCGTATCATCGGCTTGCAGTGGCACCCAGAGTTTCTGGTCAATGAAGAAGACGGCAATTTAGAACTATTTGAGTATTTATTAAATGAATTGTAACGGTTAGAGTCTCTAGCCGTTTTTATTCGTCCTTTCAGATTTTTTATATTTTAGCAAATTTACGCAAACGTTTGAATTCTGATAAAAATTGGGCAAATTCAATAAAAAAGCTTGAAAAAATCGAAGGTAAGCGTTATGATAGAAAAGAAGAAATTTTGGAGGAATATCATGTCACATATTAAATTTGATTATTCAAAAGTTTTGGACAAATTTGTTGCCCCACATGAAGTGGAGTACATGCAATCACAAGTAACAGCAGCAGATGAATTAATCCGTAAAGGAACTGGTGCTGGAAGCGACTTTTTAGGTTGGTTGGACCTTCCTGAAAATTACGACCGCGAAGAATTCGACCGCATCTTAAAAGCTGCTGAGCAAATCAAAGCAGACAGCGATGTCTTGGTTGTGATCGGTATCGGTGGATCTTACCTTGGTGCCAAAGCTGCCATCGACTTCTTAAACCACCATTTTGCAAACTTGCAAACAAAAGAAGAACGCAAAGCCCCACAAATCCTTTACGCTGGAAACTCAATTTCATCTACTTACCTTGCTGACTTGGTAGAGTATGTTGCAGACAAAGACTTCTCAGTAAACGTGATTTCTAAATCAGGTACAACAACTGAACCAGCGATTGCTTTCCGCGTCTTCAAAGAACTCTTGGTTAAGAAATACGGTCAAGAAGAAGCTAACAAACGTATCTACGCTACAACTGACCGCCAAAAAGGTGCTGTTAAGGTTGAAGCAGATGCTAATGGTTGGGAAACATTCGTGGTTCCAGATGACATCGGTGGACGCTTCTCAGTATTGACAGCAGTTGGTTTGCTTCCAATCGCTGCATCAGGTGCTGACATCAAAGCCCTTATGGAAGGTGCGAACGCAGCTCGTAAAGACTACACTTCAGACAAACTTGCTGAAAACGAAGCATACCAATACGCAGCAGTTCGTAACATCCTTTACCGTAAAGGCTACGCTACTGAAATCTTGGTAAACTACGAACCATCACTTCAATACTTCTCAGAATGGTGGAAACAATTGGCTGGTGAGTCAGAAGGGAAAGACCAAAAAGGGATCTACCCAACTTCAGCTAACTTTTCAACTGACTTGCACTCATTGGGTCAATTTATCCAAGAAGGAACTCGTATCATGTTTGAAACAGTTGTCCGTGTTGACAAACCGCGTAAGAACGTGATCATTCCTACTTTGGAAGAAGACCTTGACGGACTTGGTTACCTTCAAGGAAAAGACGTTGACTTTGTAAACAAAAAAGCAACTGACGGTGTTCTTCTTGCCCACACTGACGGTGATGTGCCAAACATGTACGTGACTCTTCCAGAGCAAGACGCTTTCACTCTTGGTTACACTATCTACTTCTTCGAATTGGCAATTGCTCTTTCAGGTTACTTGAATGCCATCAACCCATTTGACCAACCAGGTGTTGAAGCCTACAAACGCAACATGTTTGCCCTTCTTGGAAAACCAGGATTTGAAGAATTGAGCAAAGAGCTTAACGCACGTCTATAATAGAAGAAAAGAGTGGCTTGCCCACTCTTTTTACTCTCTTTATTCCTAGACATTGGACTCAGGCGAGACTTGTGATATAATATAGAAAGCAAAAAGGCAGACGCCTAGAGACTTTATAGGAGAAACTATGTCAAAAGATATCCGCGTACGCTACGCACCAAGTCCAACAGGACTACTACACATCGGAAATGCCCGTACAGCATTGTTTAACTACCTTTACGCACGTCATCATGGTGGAACTTTTATCATTCGTATCGAAGATACTGACCGTAAACGCCATGTTGAGGATGGAGAACGCTCACAGCTTGAAAATCTTCGATGGTTGGGGATTGACTGGGATGAGAGCCCAGAAACTCATGAAAACTACCGTCAATCAGAGCGTTTGGAACTCTATCAAAAATACATTGACCAATTGCTAGCTGAAGGAAAAGCCTACAAATCTTATGTCACAGAAGAAGAGTTGGCAGCTGAACGCGAACGCCAAGAAGTAGCTGGCGAAACACCACGCTACATCAATGAATACCTTGGCATGAGCGAAGAGGAAAAAGCTGCCTACATTGCAGAACGTGAAGCAGCTGGTATTATTCCAACCGTTCGTTTGGCTGTCAATGAGTCTGGTATCTACAAATGGCACGATATGGTCAAAGGTGATATCGAGTTTGAAGGTGGCAACATCGGTGGTGACTGGGTTATCCAAAAGAAAGATGGCTACCCAACATACAATTTTGCCGTTGTGATCGATGACCACGATATGCAAATCTCTCACGTTATCCGCGGTGATGACCATATTGCTAATACTCCAAAACAACTCATGGTCTATGAAGCGCTTGGTTGGGAAGCCCCAGAATTCGGTCACATGACTTTGATTATCAACTCTGAAACGGGTAAAAAATTGTCTAAACGCGACACCAATACCCTTCAGTTTATTGAGGACTATCGTAAGAAAGGCTATCTTCCAGAAGCTGTCTTTAACTTTATCGCCCTTCTTGGTTGGAATCCAGGTGGCGAAGATGAAATTTTCTCTCGTGAGGAATTGATTAAACTCTTTGATGAAAATCGTCTCAGCAAGTCACCAGCTGCCTTTGATCAGAAGAAATTAGACTGGATGAGCAACGACTACATCAAGAGAGCAGAACTTGCTACTATCTTTGAAATGGCCAAACCATACTTAGAAGAAGCAGGACGTTTGACTGACAAGTCTGAAAAAATGGTAGAACTCTACAAACCACAAATGAAATCAGTGGACGAAATCGTTCCATTGACAGATCTTTTCTTCTCAGATTTCCCAGAGTTGACAGACGCTGAGCGCGAGGTCATGGCAGGAGAAACCGTTCCGGTTGTTCTAGAAGCCTTCAAAGCGAAACTAGAAGCGATGACAGATGAAGAATTTGTGACAGAAAACATCTTCCCACAAATCAAAGCAGTTCAAAAAGAAACGGGTATTAAAGGGAAAAACCTCTTCATGCCGATTCGTATTGCCGTTTCAGGTGAAATGCATGGACCAGAATTACCAGACACCATTTTCTTACTCGGACGTGAAAAGTCAATCCAGCATATTGAAAACATGCTGAAAGAGATCTCTAAATAAAAAGGACTTCCGATGGATACATGGGAAAAAATGTATGAAGAAGCACGAATCTTATTCAATCCCCATGAAGTTTCTGACTTTGTTTATGCTAACCATGTTGTTGCTGCAGTAGAAGCAGAAGATGGTCAGATCTTCACAGGATTTTGTATGGAGGGCACTTGTGGTGTTTTTCATCTCTGTGCAGAACGAGCGGCTCTCTTCAATATGTATCAATTTTCAGGACAAACTAAAGTTAAGAAAATCCTCGCCTTTCGAGATAAACCTCCTTACGGCGAAGGATCAGGTATGCCCTGTGGCGCTTGCAGAGAATTTCTCTTAGAATTGAATGCTGAAAATAAAGAAGCAGAGTTCATGATGGACTACGAAACAAGAAAAACAATTAAGGTTGCCGAATTGATCCCTTACTGGTGGGGAGAGGAACGTGCAACTAATTGGCAAGATAAATAAAGGGAGTCAGTTTAACTGGCTCTTTTCCCTAATCTTTTCAGAATTTCGGTAAAGAGGTAAAAAAAGTCCTTGACAAAGGCGGAAAAGTAGGTATAATAGAAAGAGTCGAAAAGCTCAGGTCCGTTGGTCAAGGGGTTAAGACACCGCCTTTTCACGGCG